>WRFF01000133.1 GCA_009778945.1 Clostridiales bacterium
GTCGTCGCCCGCGGGCGGGCTTTCCCTGCGCATATTGAAGGAACCGTCGGCCCGGGGCTCAAAGGCCGGCGGCGCGATGGTGGCGTCGTACGTCGTTTTTGCTTCATCTTTCGGCGGCTCGGTCTTCATGGATCCGTCCGATGCGTCCAGCCAAAGTTTTTTGTACCGCGTCCCCGGCAGCGGGAAAGCCTTGACCGGCCTCTTTATGTCGTGATCCTTATCGCGGACATCCATCACGTCGATGCGGATACGCGGCGTCGATTCCCAGCCGTTGCGGATGCCTTTCAGATACCGGTCGAAGAACCGTTTCAGGTCGTCCAAATTTTCGCGGGCATACTGGTCCGGCCACTCGAACTCGCGGTGGATACGGAGCCATTTCTCCGTCGTGTTCACCCCCGCGTACCCCTCGAGCGCGCCGTAGAGGTGGAAGTGGTTCCAACCGCCCGTCGCATAGACCGGGATTTCGATATTCCCGACTTTCGCCACCTTGTCCGACCAGTAAGCGTCATAGAAAGGATGCTCAAGCGCCATCGAATAATGGTCCTCCATATACCCCGGCCCGTACATCATGCTGAACAGATACGGGTTGAACCCGCATTCCGCGATGCCGCCGGTCGCGAGCAGCTGGCGGTAGGTATCCATCGTGCCTTCCCAGGGCGCGACGCACGCGAGATGCGGCGGGCGCTCCGAAGCCGCTTTCCATTGAATGACGGCCAATCCCGAATTGCCGGCGAAGCCGATCTTCCCGTTGGTCCATTCGAGGGCCGCGAGAAACTCGACGAGGTCATAGGCGTCCTGCCCCTCCGACGGAGCCGCCATAACGATATCGCCCTCGGAATTGTTCACGCCGCGTTGGTCGTAGTTCGCGACCGCGTAGCCGTGATGGCACCAGAATTCCGGATCCGGCCCTTCAAATTTTGCGTTTTTCGAAAACGATCCTCTGGGCACGCCGAAAGCGTTGTATTCGGCGGCGGGGTTGTCCACGCAGGCGCGTTTCCCGTAGAAGCTGTAGGAAACGATAATCGGTACGTTCGTCTGACCCGCGGGCCTGAATATGTCGCAGTAGGTTTTGCAGCCGTCGCGCATCGGCACCAGGACGTCCTGCTCGCAGATGATACCCGGGCACACCTCGTAGGTTCTCGGGTTCAGTTCGGGGAAATCCCCAAACCCGTCGCGCATATAGACCGGCCGGCGCCCTTCCGCAAGCGCGTTCGCCGCCGCCTCCCCGAACGCCGGGCGCGGGCGCAGTTTCCGGTAGATGACTTCGATCTCCTCGCCGTCACACAGTGTTTTCTTTCGGATGATATCGTTCCCGGACATGGGGCTACCTCCATTTATTTTATAAGCGGTTATTCTATAAGCGGTTCAAATCTAATATTGGATACGAGGCAGCACGCTCGGATCCGGACGCCCTTTGGGGCCGTCGTATTTCCTGATTTTGTCGATCACCGCCGCGGTATCCGTGCAGTGCGCAAGCGCCGCCAGCAGGACCTTTACCGCCGCCTCTGCGACAACTTCGTCAAGCCCTTCATAGAATTCGGGCGTGCTCGGCGGGACGCAGACATAGGACGCGTCGACCGGGACGATGCTGTTGAAATACTTGTCGGCCGCGACGGCGCACGAGGTGAGCACGACGGACTGCTGCGCGAAGCCTGTCCAAATAACCGTGTCCACGTCCAATTGGTGCAGAAGCAGCTCAAGCCCGGAATTCGTGAACGGATGCACATTCCAGCTGTAACTGATGAAATCCTGTTCGGCGGGGCCGAGTTCCGGCATCACTTCCAAGCCGCGCCTGCTCCACTCGTCGGTAAAGAAATCCACGAATTTCCCGTTGTACCTCTTCAGATAGGCGGCTTTCTGTTCGCGGAACATATCGCCGTAAGCGTTCCCGTACGGCAGCGGGATCGGGAGGACGTTGCAGAAGACGACCGGCAGGTTCTTCTCGTGAAACGCTTCTATGAGAAGTTTGCATTTGTCCACCATCCCGGAATCATCGATCCCTTTCCGCGCGGGCGGCCCCCAGTTCGGCAGGAACATCCCCTCGCCGGCCAAGCCGCGCTGCATATGGTTCAGGCAAAGCGCGGGTTTGCCGACAAGCTCGAAATCCGCGTGATCGGCGCGCAGATGTTTGGTGCTGCGTATTTCATCTTTTGTAGCCATTTTCTCTTCTCCTTATTACATTGAACTGTACGCCGCTCCGCAGGTCATGACAGAGCGCTTTGTTGGTATGATTTCATTGTAGCAATGGAAAGGGCGGAATATAAATCTGTTATCCAAATAAACTCACAAAAAAAAATACTGAATCGGCTTCAACTGAATGCGTTCACTGAATGGGTTCCGGCTTGACAAACGTTTGCCCGGAGAATAAAATCTGTTTCGTGGGGAAAAACTCCCAAGGCTGTCAAATCCCCAGAGATTTTTGACGTTGCCGATTTAGCCGCGGCGCCAAACCAGGCATTATTTATCAATTAGAAAGGAGAAATTTTATGAGTGAGTCTGAGACACTGAAAAATCCGGAAATTCTGAAACCGATTAAAAAGGGTTCGACATTCGCAATCTTAATCATGCCATTCGTCTGGCTGTTTGAGGGCGCTGTCATTGCGGCAGCCCTCGGGCCGCTGGCGGCCGATCCAATATTTAAGGAGGTATCGCAATTTCAGATTCAGCTGATGTACGTTATCCCCTTCCTGTCGTCCATCCTCTTTAGTATCATCGCGGGCTTCGCGGCGAGGCGTATTGACAAGAAAACGCTGGCGATCATCGGCTTGTTGATCTATGGCGTCATGGGGCTTTTGCCGGCTTTCGCCAGCAATATCCTCCTGATGACAGTCGAACGGTTCATCATGGGCATCGGCGTCGGCCTTGTCCTTCCGTTGACGAACGCCTATATCGCGGAATATTTCGCTGGCAAGAAACGCTCCGAAATGCTGGGCTACGCCAGTTCGGTCTCCATGATCTCCAATCTCGTGGCGACCTTTATCGCCGGAACGCTGCTCACGCTCGGGCAATCGAGCGTCGGAATAGACAACGAGTGGCGGTTTGATTTCTACGCCTTTGTCATTCCGCTTATCATCATGGTTATCGTGATCATCTGGCTTCCGAAATCCCCGCCGGCCGCCAAAACGGAGACCGCGCAGCAGCTATCTGCCCCGAAGGAAAAGCTTCCGGTCAATGTGGCGATGCTGACGTTGCTCATGGCCTTCTCTTGGTGCGTCTTTATCCTTGTCATTTTGAACGATTCGGTGTTTATGGTGAACGGGAATATCGTAGACGCGGCGCCCACGTTGCCCGGGACTACCGATCCAAACCCATACTTCTCTATGCAGATGAGCATGTCCATGGCGTTCCCGACAGGCGCTGCGATCATCATGGGGTTCTTTTATGAGAAGATCCACAGGGCGATCAAGAACTGGCTGCCATTCGTAGCTTTCTTGTCTATGACGATCGGATTCATCATCTATGCCCACATAGACAGCTATTGGCAAATGTGTACAGTGAACTTCCTGACCGGCATCGGCGTCGGGCTGTTCACGCCGTTCTGCGTGGATATCATCATCAAGAGGACGAAACCCGAACAGCACGACCGGGCTACCGGCATCGGCACCGCGGGCATTCATATGGGGCAGTTCTGTGCTCCGTTCCTCCAGATCCTGATTGCCGCGATAATCGGCACAGCTGCGCTGCGGCCCATGTATACGTCAGCCGGGGTCATCTTTGCGGTAGCGGCGATCGTAAGCCTGTACTATCTGAGGCATAAAGAACCGGCTGCGGTCTCCTGAGGAGAACCCGCAGCGCCGCGATATCGGCGGCGACGTCTCATATGCCTGGTTATGAAAAGGTTTTGGGAACAAGTGTTTCCAAAACCTTTTTCTTGCACAGAGGCGCCGGGGACAGATCAAATAATCGGCGCTTCCTTGAGAAAATGGTATGATACTAATAACTGTTTGCAACAAACAGTAACTGCAGGAGAAAAGATTATGCTTTCAAAAAAAGAAAACGTATTGGAGACAATCAAAAAAGACGGAAACCCGGACCGGCTGACCAATTGCTATCAGGCATTCGCACCGATAAGCGGGGATCCCGTGTTCCAGTATGTAAGGGGGAATCGCATACAGGGGACAAATTCTTACGATCGTTGGGGCACCTATATCGCGTTCCCCGAAGACCAGCCGGCGGCGATCCCCATCGTCACCGCCGAAAACCAGATTATAAAGGATATCGAAAACTGGAAGGAGTATCTGAAAGTACCCGATCTGCGGGCAAATTGTTCCGAGGGATGGGAAACCGCCCAAAAGAATAAGGCCGCGATCGATTCTTCGGAATACTTCTCGATGACCATTATGGGGACCGGCATTTTTGAGCAGCTTCATCAGTTGATGACCTTTGAGGACACCCTGTGCAATCTTCTGATGTATCCGGACGAAATGCGCGAACTGATCGGCGTCATCGCGGAATTTCGCCTGGAATATATGAAGCTGATCGTGGAAAACCTGCATCCGGACGCGATCCTGTCACACGATGACTTCGGGACCAAAACCAGCCTGTTCATGTCGCCGGACGTTTGGCGCGATCTCTTCAAGGAACCGTACCGGAGACTTTACGACTACCTGCACGCAAACGACGTGCTGGTCGTGCACCACTCCGATTCGTTCTGCGAGCCGATCGCGGAAGACCTTGCCGAAATCGGGGTCGATATCTGGCAGGGAGTCCTGCCTACCAATGATATCGTGAAGCTCACGGAAACGCTGGATGGGCGTATGGCCCTGATGGGCGGCATAGATTCCGCCATCGACGCGGCGGACGCCACGGAAGAAGATATCCGCGCCGAAGTGCGCAAGGCGTTGAACGCTTACGGCCGGCTAAAGCATTTCATGCCAAGCTATACCTACGGCGGCCCTGGAACTATTTATCCTCATGTGGAGCCGGTTATTTTTGACGAAATCGGCCGCTACAACGAGGAGCATTTTTGAAAACAAGGAGGTAATCAAATGGCTGTTACATTTCTCGGAAACCCGATCACA
>WRFF01000134.1 GCA_009778945.1 Clostridiales bacterium
AAAAGCATCACGGCATCCGGGATACCGCCGATACCGAGCTGCAAAGTACAGCCGTCCTCGATAAGCGAAGCGCAGTTCGCGCCGATCTGCTTTTCCTCGTCGCCGATGGACGGCGGCGTAATCGTATAAATATCCTCGTCCGCCTCGACAATTGCGCCAAATTCCGAAACATGCAGAAAGCAGTCGCCGAGCGTACGCGGCGCATGGTTGTTGACCTGTGCGATGACAAGCGGCGCCGTGCGCGCGGCCTGCATCGCATAATCCACACTCGCGCCGAGGCTGCAATAACCATGCCGGTCCGGCGCCGAGACCTGCAGCAGCGCCGCTTCGCAGGGGATGCGCCCGTTGCGCAGCAGGTATGGAAGCTCATAGAAGAAACACGGCGTATAATCCGACTTGCCTTCCGCGAGCGCCGCCCGCGAGTTTGCGCCCGCAAAAATTGGGTTGTCAATAAAATAATTTTCGTAACCCGGCGTTGTGATATCTATCGCGCCGCTGCGCACCATATGATAGACGCGCAGCCGGTCGAACCGCTTGCGCTGAGCGGTGATCTCGCGTACAAGCGTTTGCGGCTCCATAACCGCGTGGTGCAGCCATACGCTTCCGTTCCGCGGGATGCGGCCGATTGCTTCTTCTTTGCTCGTCAGCCTCTCTTTATAGATTCGTTCCCAGTCTGACATCTGTCACCATCCTTTGCACTACCCGAACAGTTCAGCCGGTGTTTCCGCGATTTTCCTTATCTCCTCCGCCGCGGCTGCGCCGCCACCCGCCGCCGTGATCGTCACGGCGCGCCCGTAAGTATAGGGCGACAGCGAGGGGCACGCTGTCGCGCAGCCTGTGGCGACAAGCAAAACGTCATAGGGAATTCCCGGCTGTGCAAGCTCAAAATCATACCGTCCCGAGGGGCACAGCGCTTCGGTGACCCGCGCCGTTTCCGCCGCACGCTCGTAATGGGCGCGGCAGCCGCCGCAATATTTAATTCCGATGCGAAACTTTCCGTCGCCGTCGGGCATCTTATTCCTTTATGCCAG
This sequence comes from Clostridiales bacterium, assembly GCA_009778945.1. Classification (GTDB taxonomy): domain Bacteria; phylum Bacillota; class Clostridia; order Peptostreptococcales; family Anaerovoracaceae; genus WRFF01. The sequence continues at coordinate 1,032 of WRFF01000134.1, forward strand.
CGATAGTCTTGGCAAGCTTCTTTTTGGTCTCGAAATCGCCCTGCCGCGCGATCATGATGCGCTGCGCCTGCGGAGAACCCGCGCCGTGCATCGATTCCGTGCGGTACCCGACCGCGCTCGTGCCGAGGCAGATATTTTCGAGGAAGCGCAGGATGCGCATGCGGTTTTCCGTCGTCACGCCCTCCGCGCCCTTGAAGAACTTGTTGCACCAGTCGCCGAGCGTCAGCTCCGAAGCGGTCGGCACTTTGAGGTCCGACTTGAAATCCCGCTCGGACGGCATCGTGACCATGAGGCCGCCCGCGATATCCTCGGCAAGCCGCACGATCTCATACGGAAAGCGCGTCACATTCTGTTTGCAGACATTCGCAAGCAGGAGGTCGATCTGATAGTTCCCCGCCGCTGTCGGGCAGCCCTCGCAGGAACACGCGATACCGCAGCTAAACAGCGTTTCGTTCAAATGGGTCATTTCGATAAGCTTGTCCTTGATATGCGAAGCCTTGTCCGCGCCGTTGTACTCCGCCGCAAGCGCCGCCGCGCCGATAATGACGTCGCCGACGCCGACCTTACAGCCGCCGTATGACTGACGGTGATAGCCCGCGAAACGCTCGACAAGCATTCCCGCAAAATCCCATTCCTCACAAAGGAAGATGCGCTCGTTCGGCACGAATACGTTGTCAAAGACGACCAGCGCTTCCTGGCCGCCGAATTGCTTATTGCCCAGATCGACGTCCGCGCCCGGTTCGAGCTTGCGCGTATCGCAGCTCTGGCGCCCGTAGACCATGAAGAGGCCCGGCGCGTCCGAAGGCACCGCAAAACTCACCGCATATTGCTTATCCGCCTCGCCCACGGCCTGCGTCGGCATGACGAGATGCTCGTGCGAGTTGATCGAGCCCGTCTGGTGCGCCTTCGCGCCGCGCACGACGATTCCGTCCGGGCGCCGCTCGACGATATGCACGAAGAGGTCGGGATCCGCCTGCGCGCCCTGCCCCTTGCCGCGGTCGCCTTTCGGGTCCGTCATTGCGCCGTCGATCGTCAGATCGTTATCCTGCACATAAATCATATAATTTTTGAAATTTTCGTGATAGTGCGTCCCGTGCTTTTGATCGCACTCGTACGTCGTCGAATAGACTGCGTTGAACGCGTCCATACCCACACAGCGCTGGAAGCACGAAGCCGTCTTGCGTCCGAGCAGGCGCTGCATCTTGACTTTTCGGATCAGGTCGTCCGTGCTCTGATGCAGATGCGTGAAACGGTTGACCCTGTGCCCGGTCAGATTGCTCGTCGCCGTCATCAGATCCTCGTACTCCGGGTCATGCGCGAGGTCATACGTCATCGCGACGCAATTGATCGAAGGCCGGATGATCGGGTGATCAATCCAGTTCTTCTCTTCCTTCCCAAACATATAGACTTTGACGTCAAGCTTCCGCAAGCTTTCGATATATTGTTCTCCGGTCATCAATGGCATTTCATTTTCCTCCTTTATTGCTTCACCGACTTCCTTGTATGGTAAGTATACCATTCTCGACAACGATCAGCACGCGGCCGAAACCGATCGAAAAGCGCACTTCGCCGGCGGCCAAACCGTCCGCCGCTTTGGCTGTGAATTCATTGTGGAGCCCGATGGGATAACTCTGCGTAAGTACGGCGTTTGCAAGCGGATATTTCGCAGCGCCCCCGATCGTGACGCGGCTTGTGCGCTCCGCGTAGGAAAAGACGGAGAAGCGCTGACCGGGCGCGCCAAACAAAACCGTTTCGTGCGGCCCCGCCTGCATGCCGGAATCCCCGAATGGCGGCGCGCCGGGCCGTCCCGCCTTCACCGTCTCGCCGTCCAGCATGAAGAGGCGTTCGCGCCCGGTCAGGATCTCCGCTTCGCACTCCATATCGGCGAGGAAAGACAGCGCCTGCAGGTTTGCCAGCGTATGCGCAAATTCCCCTCCGATGCCGCCAAAGATCGTAAATTTTGAAAAGCCGTGCGCAAGGCCGTATTTCACGCACAGCAGGGTATCCGTATCGTCCTTTTCGGGCGGATGCCGCTCCGTTGCGATCCCCGATTTCTCCAGTTCAAGCAGCAGTTCCGGCGAAAGGCTGTCCATATCGCCGATGACGATATCCGGCCGTACGCCAGCCTCCCGCGCCCACGCATAGCCGCCGTCCGCGCAGGCGACAAAGGCGCCTTCCTGCGCTTGAAGCGCCGGAAGAGCGCCGCCCTCCGGGGGCAGCGCCGTATAAATCAAAAATCGTCTGTCTTCTGTCATTTCGTCCTCCGTCAATCTTGGTACTTGTAACTCCAAGTTAGTTCCAAGTTAGTTCCAAGTTCAGTGCCAAGTCAGTTGGCGAACCATCGCGCAGCCGAAGTTTTCCCGGCAACATAGCTTCCCCAGCGCCTCTTTCCCCGAATATATCCTTGGTCACCACTAAAAAAACGCCCATCCCGATAAAAATAATCCCGGCCACAGTCCATTGAATCGCGATGGTATTCATTTTTCCACCACCTTTCATATCCTATCAACGCCTAAATGGTTGTTGCATAGCTTTGTACCTCTGCTCATCTCTGATATTTGACCATTTAATAAATCCCTTGATAAATAGGATTACAGAAATGATAGCGATAGCCAATACAGCCAAATAAAGAACAAAATCTAATATTGGAGATTGGTAAATTACTGAACTTCCACCATTATTATCGTACCTCGTGATTTTATAAAATCCAAACAAGCCGCCTGTTGCCCTATATTTGGTGTCATCTGTCACGAATACATTTCGTTGTTTGTGTAATTTTTCAATTTCTTGTGAGCCTCTATCATCACGCTTTTCGATAAGATTACCTCGCAAGTCCATCTCCAGCACCTTACCACTGGTAGCGACATACAATTTCTCGTCCTGTATCGTAAAGTAATAACCTCCCGGTGTTTTATAAACTGTTTTTGTAAATTGCCCGTTAGCATAGATATTTATCCCATCGGATTTACCAATGTACAATACTCCATTGTTGTCTAGTGCAAATCCATAGTAACTACTGGTGATAACGCCGGTCATACTGCAAACGAAAATAACCGCACATATGGGCCACGCAATCGCTGCAAATATAAGAACTTTTTTAAGGAATTTATTCATATGCTTTTCCTACCAGTTTTCTATGGCGTGATATGCATCTGCCATAACATCATAAATATTAACAGAATACAATATTTTTGTATTCGTAGGTACTTCATGCACTTCAGCCGGGACAGGAACTCTGGCGCCAATACCAAGTGAACCAAGATAACCATAGCGGAACTATTAAAGCTAATAAACATCGATTTTTCATCAGTCATCATCCTTCCACATATACAAATTCAATCGACGAACCACAGCGTCTATGCAGCAGTTATCTTCTTCGTCAGTCTATTTTCCGATTTCACTTTCAGCGCATTTAACAAGTTCCTTGCTGACATACCCTTTGGCAAGATTGCCTGATTTATCTGTGACTTCGACCATATACCATCCTGAACCTGAACTGTTTTCCCCATATAACGCAATTTTCGTATTGAATTTCAACGCGGTCAGGATTTCAGCGTCTTCCGATGGTCCCTTGCGTACGTTCAATCCGTCTTTTGGCAATACCGTTCCGTCCACCGCATTCTTGTACAATATGTCGAAACCGCCGCCATCGCTTGGATAACGCCACATCTTCAGTTGGTTCTCAAGCAAATTCCCGCCCTCAAAAGTATAGTCTGTTCCCGCATCCTTCGTATAGTATTCGGCGGGAACGATGAAATCGTTCGACTGCAATGTCTGTTCGTCATTATGCCCGATATGGATTCGTTCGAGCCAGTATCCTTCGCCCATGCCCGGAGTCGGCACATCAGCCATGATATACAAGACTAACTATATGGAATAGTCAATAGAATTGTAAGAAGAAGTTATAGCGTCACATGGCCAGGGAGCGCGCAGCGCTCGCTGCGCGCTCCCTGGCCATGCGGCCATGTACATTGATAAAT
>WRFF01000135.1 GCA_009778945.1 Clostridiales bacterium
CTGCCGGTGTCTCTGTCCATTCAAACTGGACGTGCGGAGTTTTACCGGCAAGGCGGCGCGCGGAAATTTTGACAGCGCATACCGCGAGTATCGCAATACCGTGATTTTCCCCGCGGTGGTCAGCCGCATCTGCGACGCGCCCTGTGGGGCGGCGTGCGTGCGCGGACGAAACGGCGAGGCGGCCGTTTCGCTTCGCGGGCTTGAGGCAGCCTGCCTCGCCAACAGTCGCGATAGGAAAACCGTGCGGTACGATCTGCCCTCAAAAAAAGACCGGATCGCGATCATCGGCGCGGGGCCGAGCGGGCTTGCCTGCGCGGTGAAGCTTGCGGCGCGGGGCTTTCCCGTCACGGTTTTTCTGAAAGAAACCGAGCCTGGCGGAAGCCTGCGGGATTCCGCGGCGCGGGATGTGTACCGGGAGGAAATAGCGCGGGAGACGGCGGACCTGCCGATCGAATACCGGGCGGGAACTGCCGTAAATGCCATCGAGCCGATCTTTGCGGAGGGCTTTTCCGCAATCTATATCGCGACCGGCAAAGACGGTGAGAGTTTCGGCCTTGCGGACGGGCTCGATCAGGATTCTCTGGGCAGCCGCGTACCGGGCGTATTTATCGGCGGCGAGGTGTTGGGAGTTTCCGCCGTACAGGCGGTCGAACACGGCGCGCGCGTATCCCGGTCGATCGATAAATATTTACAGATCGGCGCGATGGACGGCATCCCGGAGACCTATGCGGTTTGGCCGGTGAACGAATTGTATTACCGCCCGATTCCGGTCGCGCCGCCTTCGGATACCGGGGAAAAGGACGGGGCGATTGCCGAAGCGGGACGCTGCGCAGACTGCGAATGTTCCGCATGTATCGATGTCTGCCCGATGCTGCAGGACGCAAGGCGGACGCCAAAAAAACTCGCTTATGACGTGACGATGACGGTCAATAAAATCGAGCAGCAGACGAGGCGGATCGCAAACCGGCTGATCCACGCGTGCAATCTCTGCGGCCTGTGTGCGGAGGTATGCCCGGCGGACTGCGCGATCGGAGAATGCCTTCAGGAAGCTCGAAAAGCGGTGTTTGAACAGGGCGGAACGCCGCCCGTTTTTCACGATTATTATTTGCGCGATATGGATCACGCGGTTTCGGACGAAGGATATTTCGAATATCTGCCCGATTCGGAGGATCACGGCGGCGGGCCGGGCTATCTGTTCTTCACGGGCTGCCAGATCGGCGCGTCTTTCCCCGATTATGTGCTGAAGCCTTATGAGGCGCTCCGGGCCGCGAAAGGAGACGCGGGGATCTTAGTCACCTGCTGCGGCGCGCCGGCGGAATGGGCGGGCGGCGCGGCGCGGGCGGACGAACTTCTGCAAGAGATCCGGCGCGTGTGGGAAGAGGCCGGAAAGCCTACGATCCTGTGCGCCTGCCTGACCTGCCGAAACCGGATCGCGGAAGCGCTGCCGGATATTCCGGCGATTACGTATCTGGAATGGATGAGCCGCGCCACCGGAACCGGCCGCGTAGCTGGCAGCCCGGCGGATTCGGCGGCGTTCTATCTCTTTGACCCCTGCGCCGCGAGATATGATGACGAGGCGGGAGCCGCGGCCAGAGGCCTGCTTGCCGGCGCCGGCGTTTCCTGCGAGTCCGGCAAAATGAGCGGGCCGCTGGCGGAATGCTGCGGGTTTGGCGGCCATATCTACGCGTCCAATCCCGGTCTGTACGAAACGGTCGTGAACGCGCGTCTGTCGGAATCGGAAAAGCCCTATATCACCTATTGCTCCAATTGCCGCGACGCGTTCGCCGCGCGGGGCAAGCGAAGCCTTCATATCTTTGATCTCCTGTTTGAAACGGACGGCGGTGAAAGACCCGCGCCTTCCGTCTCCGAACGGAGGCAAAACCGGCGGATCGTGAAACGCAAGCTGACGGAAATCTGCTTCGGACAGCGGGACAATGGATCTGCGCCTCCCCTTTATCCCCGCATGCTCATTTCGGATGAACTCGCCCTCAAGATGGAACGGGAACTTCTGTCCGCGGAGGATGTGGGGCAAATTATCGGGGACGCGGAAAGCGGAGGCAAAAAACTCTGTGACACGGAAAGCGGCTATTTTATCGCGCACGGCGCAATCGGCGCGTACATTTGCTGGGTCGTCTACGAACAGGCGGACGGCGCTTTTCGCCCGGTCAATCTGTATACGCACCGGATGCAGGCTATGGAAGAAGCATAGAGGACGGATAGATGTACGAGAAGCTGCTGTGCTGCAAATGCGAGACCGAGTTGGTTATGAAGAAGGTGAATTTTTCCTACTTAGGCCATAATTTTTTTACGGAGGTCCCCGCCTGTCCCGTCTGCGGACAGGTGTACGTATCAGAACAGCTCGCCAAAGGGAAGATGGCGGAAGTGGAAAAAAATCTTGAGGAAAAATAAAATAGTATTATTATAAGAAAGTCTTAGAGAAGTATAATAATTGTAATTTGTGAAAGGAGAACAACCATGAAACCATTGCCATTGGATTATCTGCTTACCAAAACGCAAAAAGCGCTGGTGCTCGTCGACGTGCAAAACGAGTTCTGCGACCCGAAAGGCGTTTTCGGGCAAAAAGGGATGGATCTTTCCCCGATCGACAACATGATGGTCGCCCTGCGCCGCCTCGTCGATTCGGCGCATGAAAAGGGCATCCCGGTTGTGTTCGTCCAAAACATCGAGGACGATAATACGGATTCGTTCGCGTGGCGGATGCGGCCGGACGCGAAGGAAGATTCCGCCAACGAAGGCGTCTGCCGGCGCGGCACCTGGGGTACCGAAATATTCGAGTTTGTCCCGCAGGAGGGCGATATCGTCGTCCAAAAAAACCGGTTCAGCGGATTTTTGGACACGCCGCTGAACAAGATCCTGCGGAACCGCGGTATCGAAACCCTCATCTTTACGGGCGTCGCCACGAATATCTGCGTCGAGACGACAGCGCGGCACGCGTCCATTCTGGATTATCATATTATTCTGGCGCCGGACGGCTGCGCAACCTGGTACCCGGACCTGCAGGAGGCTACCTGCAAGAATATACGCCTGTGGTTCGGGAAGGTCGCGGATTCCGAAGAGATCACATCGCTGTGGATCGGCAATAAGCCGCAGGAACAGAAGGAGATCCCGCAGGAGTGCCTGTGACGAATGCCGCGGAATATACAATAATTTGATTGTTGGCCAATAAAAGAAATATTGAAAGGAGGTTGTAAAAACTGGCTTGGAATGGGATATAATGAACGCAACAGGTGATTACTTTATAAGCTGATGTATTTAAGGAGGTTATGATGAGAAGAAAGAAATTTGCTGGGATTTTGGCGATTGCGCTCTGTGTCGCTTTCGCGCTGTCGGCCTGCGGCGGCGGAACCACCGGCGGCGGTACGGCTCCGGGCGGATCGCCTGGAGGGAGCGCCCCGCCTTCCGGCGGCGGCGCCACAGGCGCGGCTCCGGCATATATCACAATCGGCATTCCGACCCCGCTCACCGGCAATATCGCCGGATTCGGAACAGGAACCCCGTATGTAGAGCAGTTAGTCGTTGACGCGGTCAATAAGGATGGCGGCATCTTTATCAAGGATTACAACAAAAAGATCCCGATCAAGATCGACGTGCAGGATTCGCAGAGCGATCAGTCAAAAGCCGGCCAGATCGCCGAGCAGATGGCGACAAACGACCATGTCAACATGTTCATTGCGCAGCATACGCCGTCCAATACGATTCCGACCATTGAGGTCGCCGAACGCTATGGTATCCCGTGCGTTTCGAACGGGTGCCCGAGCGAAGACGTCAAAGCGGTAGGCAATCTCAAATGGACCTATCATGCGTTCTGGGATACGACCGATGCGATCACACAGTACATGAAAGTCTGGGATCAACTTAACTTCAAGGCGGGGACGGTTGTGGGATTCCTGTTCCCCAATGACCCCGACGCTATCGTATGGAACCAGGTCGCGAAGGATCTGTGCACGCAGAAGGGGTATGTGATTTCGGATCCGGGACAGTATCCGCTCGGCAATACGGACTGGACATCCGTGATCAACAAATTTAAGCAGGACAAAGTGCAGATCATCCTCGGCAACGATATCGCGCCGGATTACTCCGCTTTCGTCACGCAGGCGGCCCAGCAGGGCTTCACGGCGCAACTGACCACAATGGGACGCGCCTTCCTCTTCCCGTCCGACGCGAACGCGCTGCCGATAGAAGCCGCGAACGGCCTGACCTGCGAAGTGTGGTGGAGCCCCACGCTCCCGTTCAAATCGTCGATTGACGGCACGACGGCGCAGCAGCTCGCCGACGAGTTTGTGAAGAGTACAAACACCCCATATACTTCGGCGCTTGGCGATAAGTATTCGGCGATGGAAATCTGTGTCAATGCAATTACGAAAGCAGCTTCGCTGGATCCCGAAAAGATCCGCGAGGCGCTGGCGGCTACCGATCTGGACACGATCGCCGGGCATGTCTCGTATGACCAGACCACGCATATCGGCGTGCTGCCGGTCGCTGTCGGCCAGTGGGTGAAAGACTCCACAGGCAAGCAGGTTACGATACAGGTTGTGAACCGCGGCAATTTCCCGGAAGGAATGCCGGTGGTCGATCCGTTCATCCCAAATCCGCCGAAAAGCTAATCGAAACACAAAACCAGGATAATTAACCATTATTCAGTACGGCCCGCCGGCAACGCCTGCGGGTCGTTTTGGTGAAATATGCAGATTGTGAAAAATTAAATTGCCAAAGTAAACGCCACCTGCGTTTACTTTGACAAATAGCACTAATTGCCGGATTTCGCCGTTCTACTTGATTTAATGAATGTAATGGTTTATGATTTGAAAATCAAAGAAAAAACGACAAACCGGCAAAGTTGGATTGCATGCAAAGGGGAAGTTGCAAATGAATATAGAAACAACAGGGATGTTGCCTTTTGTAAAGGGAATGGCAAAGAAGCAAGCCTATGTTAACACAGATCAATTTGGA
>WRFF01000136.1 GCA_009778945.1 Clostridiales bacterium
ACACAACCGCAAATTCGTGCTATAAATCTCTGTATTCTCTGTCACGCAGCTTTTTCAATGCGATTTGGGCGCTGTAACATCGCTATTGAGAAAAAACAAACCGTTATTTCTCCGTATACCGCGGAATCTGGTTTACGTCAAATAACTGATTCCGCTGTTCGTCAAGGAACGGATAACGGGATACGACCGCGCGGATCTCTTTCTGCCTGGTTCCCGGGTCGCCCCAGAGGACGGTCACCTCCGTGCCAAGTCCCCCGTATTCCACGTCTATAGAACAGAGGGAAATCATTTCCCGATAATTGTAGCTGTTCATCCGTCCCGTGCTGATCCCGATTTCCCTACCGCTCGCCAGCACCTTGTCCGCATGATACATAAACACCCCGTCAAACGCGTAATCAAGCGGATCGTCCAGCGGCTTATACGGCTCGCCCGCCTCAAGCTGCGAGCGGTGTACGTCCAGGATATCTTCCTTGTTCCAAACCAGCGTCACCATTTTCCTTTTGGGGTTTGCCTTGATTTCTTCGAGCGCCGCGCGGCCGACGAATTCATGGTCGAATTTGACCATCCCGCCCCATCCCAGTTCGACGGGATTGCGAAGGTGTTTCTTCAAATCGGGTTCCATGCTGCCCTCGTACCGGGTATACCCGTTCCCCCACACCGCCCCGCCGGGCTCGTTTCCGGGGAATCCGTTCTCCACGAGATAGCTCATGTAGTCTTCGTCGTCGCCCCACGGGGAGGGGAAATCCAGCGACCACTGCGGGAATCCGCCTTCCCAGTGCGTCATGGAATACGCGCGGCTGCCCAATTTCCGCAGGCCGTACGCCTCGCCGACCCGTATCGCTTCCTCATAGACAGGCAGGCAGTCCTCCACGTTGCAATGGATTTCATAACCCAACGAACCGGCCATCCCCATGCGGATGATCCAGACATTCTTCGAGGCAATTTTGCACCGCTTTGTAAACATGAATTTCAGGTCGTGCAGATCTTCCTTTACGCAGTTTTCCATAATTTCAAGCGCTTTCGGGCCGCAAAATTGATAAATCACCTCGTCGTACGACCGGTTTTCGACAGTCACATCGTAGCCGCCCCGCTCGATCTCATAGGCCAGCCGCGTCAATTCATGCCCGGTGACCATATCCTCCGCGTGCCGGGCCCCTACTCCGTCATTGATGACATAGCCGTCCTTGTCGCAGAGAATCAAATGCTTTCCCTTTCCTATCGGCCAGTCCTCCACGGAATTTACGCAGAAATCGGCGATCGCTTTCAGTACGTCCGGGCCCTTGAATACATAGGTCGGATGCGGATTCAGGTTCGAATGGATATAGCAGGTTTCCATCCACGAATGGCACTCGTCGCGCCAGCCCGAATATTCCCACGGCTGGACGCCGTTGGCAAACGCCGCGCCGAGATACGTATTGTATAAATGCCTCGCCTGCGGGTCAAAGGGGACGTACGGGCAGGATTTCAGCCCCTGAATCCCTTCGACATAGCCCGGAAAATAATTATTTTTCTTTAACATTTCGTCGCCTCCTGTTATTTCTTGTTATTCCTTGATTCCGCTTGGTATCTGGTTCAAATCGGCGCAGTCGTTCCGGCATTCGTTATTGTACGGATAGCGGCAGACCGTCGCGCGGATTTTCTTTTGCCTTGTGCCGGGGTCGCCCCACAGCACGAACACCTCTGTCCCAATTTTACTGCAGCCGGGATCAATCCGCGCCAAAGAAAGCATTTTCCTGTAGTGCCAGCTTATGATCCGCCCGGCGCTGACGCCCGCGAATTTGTCGCCCACCAGCACCTGGTCCGCCCGGAATTCATGCTGCCCGTACTGCAGATAGTCCTCCGGCCCTTCCATCACCGCGAAAGGTTCTCCGGGCTCAAACTCCGAACGGTAGATCTCCATCACGTCGTCTATGTTCCAGTCCAATGTGACGGTTTCGCGATGCGGGCCGCCGCTGATCGCCGCAAGGGCGTCCTTGCCGACAAAGTCATGGCCGAAGTTTACAGCCTGTCCCCATCCCAACTCAAACGGGTGGACAAAACGCGGCTTGAGATCAGGCCCCATGCTGCCGCTGATCAACTGTTTCGAAGCGGCAAACGCGCTCGTCAGCGCATGGCGCTCTTCCATCCATTCCATAAAAGCCGGATCGGTTTCCCACGCGTAGGGGAAATGGATAAGCCACTGCGGGAAACCGCCTTCCGTATGCGTATTCCAATAAGCGTGCCGGCCCAGCCGCCTGATGCCATAATCTTTGCCCGCTTCCAAAAGGGCGTTGTAGACGGGGATCGAATCCTCAAATTTCCCGTGCACTTCATAGGCCAGCGATCCCGACATGCCGAGGCGCAAGACCCTTACGTTCATACCTTTGATCCGGGATTCGCGGTGCTTCAGATAAGGAAGGCCGTGAAAATCTTCGCCCGTAGCCGCCTCGACGATTTCGAGCGCGCGCGGCCCCGACAACTGAAACATGAACATCTCGCCTGTGACGTCCTGCCATTCGAGATCATAGCCGCTTTTCTCCGCGCAGTATACGATGTAGGAGCCCAGCCAAAAAGTATAAAATTCATTCTCGCCGGTCCTGTACAGCAGGCCGTCCTGCATAATGTATCCGTCCTCGTTCACCATCACGCCGTGCTTGATCTGCCCGACGGGGAAATTGTCAAACCCGTTGGTGAAGTATTTATTGAAGAATTTCAGGCAGTCCGCGCCGCGGAAAATCACGATATACGCCGGATTCAAACCGGCGTGAATGAAACAGTTGTCATGCCACGACAGCATTTCGTCGCGCCAGTCCGTGTAGACAAACGGCTGAACGCCGCCGTAACACGGATGGGAAACATAGCCGGTCAGAAGCGGATTGACCGTCGGGTCGTACGGGATAAAAGGGTTGTACTTGAAATTGCCGTCAAAAACCAGTTCGTTCATTTTTTCACCTTCCTTTACGTTCTTTTTATTCGCGCAGTTTTTGTCGCCGGGATAATTTCGCGAGTATTGGCAACGCGTGGATTCCTGGCTCCGCGCTGTTTAGTGCAGGGGAATAAGATTAGTATATTTCACCGGAAAAGAAATCGGAAATGTTAAAAAAACCGTTTGTTATGCGAAAACGAAATAACCACCAAAGCCCGGCGGAAGCTACTCCCTGCGAAATCCCTTTCCGTGCGTTTTATGACAAAACGGCGTTCGCTGCCGGTTGGATAGCTATGCGCTGCCTTTCGAGAAACGCCGCAAGCGCCGGGTTCTCATTGTCATCCCTGTATGCGAGCGACATCATGATCGTCAAATCCTCTTCTTCAAACAGCGCGCTCGCGAGATTTTTCAGGCCCGCGTTCGCGATATGATTCGCCACCACAAAGACCGCGCCGTTGTTTGCCACGGCGCTTCGGACCGTGTCGATCTGCTCCGTATAGACGGTTTTTATTTCGCCCGGAAGATACCGGGAAAGCAGCGATTTCACATAGGCTTCGTGCCAGGGCTCACTTTTCATAAAGACGAATATTTCGTCCCCCAATTCGCGCGCGCTGATTTTCTCCCGCCCGCCGAACCGGTGCGCAATTGAAAAAAGAATCGCCAGTCGTTCATTCCTGATATCCAATACGCGCAGCGGCGGGTCTTTGGGAAGCGAAACGCGGTGCGTCAGCCCGAGATCGAGTTTCCCGGAAATCAGATCCTGACACAGGCCGGGCGACTGGCAGGAATGGACGCTGGCATCGACGCCGGGGCAGACCCTCTCTATTTCGAGGACGATATCGTCGAGGAAATCGTTGATCGCGTAGTAGAGTATGCCGAAATTCAGATTCCCCAGAAGCCCTTTTTTCTGTAACGATAATTTCTCCAGAAATAAATCATAGCGTTCGAGGATACCGGTCAATTCTTCATACACCATATGACCGGCGTCTGTAAGTTTTACGCCGTGCGTCGTCCGCTCGAGCAGTTTCACCCCGAGTTCTTCCTCCATACTCTGGATATGCCTGCTGAGAACCGGTTGCGTCATGAAAAGCCGCTCGGCCGATTTCGTGTAATTGAGTTCCTCGGCGAGTTCGATAAATTCCCGGATATAATTTATCCGCATTTCCAATTCAGTCCGCAACCCTTTCGTAAACGACAAAATATATCACCTATGCGAGGAAGGTGTGGGAAGAGTATACCCTTCCCACGCCCTTTCTTCACCGGTGGTACAACCGCAAAAACCGTCCCTGCTTTTTCCTCATTGCCCTTTTGCCGTTTCTCACAACAGATATTCGCGCAACTCGCGCCGGGCGTCCATGAATTGCGGATTCTCATACCGCAATCGCTTTTCCAATTTCTTTGCAATCGCTTTTGCCAAACGATCAAACTCCGTGACGCTTTGGATCTGCCCGCGTGTCGTGGTCAACACCTCAATACCGAGCGTATGCAGATCCAGTCGTTTTTTTGCATCACCAGCGATGCGCTCCGAACCGGTATGATAGGAATCGCTGTCGTACTCGACAGCAAGATCGACCTCCGGCCAATAAAGATCGCATTTATAGCAGCTTTTATCTGTACGTTGTACACTTTTCGGATCATGAAAATTATATGCGGCGTCCCTTCGAATATCGATTCGCTTGTTCAGTTCCGGCATGGGAAGACCGTATCCTCCCAGTTTGTGCGGGAGAGTAAGCAGCATAACCAAGATTGTTTCCATAGGCGAAGCCGACCCATCCGCAATAAAACGCAAGGCTCTGCACGCCTTCACCTGTCCGTTTATGCCTTTCATTTTGGCCGAGAAACCGTTCAGCGCTTTCGTGCTTGTAAGCTGCGGGCGGTTATACAGGGTTTTATCGGCAGCTTCCAGTTCCAGGTTGCCTCCCACACTTTCCGTGCCATTGATATTGCCGCCCGCCCTGTTGTATTCTACGCCCTGTGTCCCACCGTACCCGCCGGCAAACCCGCCGGCACGCTCTGTGCCGACCTTGCTCCTGATAACATTCTTGCGAATATTGCCATACTC
>WRFF01000137.1 GCA_009778945.1 Clostridiales bacterium
GGCCGCACGGTTTATCAGTCGCTCACGCGCATCACGAAATCCATCGAAGACGGGGACTTTTTTCAAAACCCCGCGCTGGTGGGCGCGATGGAGCGGGCGAAAGGCGGCGCGCACGCGCTGCATCTGATGGGCCTTGTATCGCCCGGCGGCGTGCACAGCCATACGGACCACCTGCTTGCGCTCGTGAAGATGGCAAAGGACGCGGGTGTGACGCAGATTTATATCCACGCTTTTCTCGACGGGCGCGATACACCGCCCGAGTCGGCGCGGGGATTCCTCGCGGATCTGCAAAATGGCCTGGCGGCGATCGGCGCGGGAAAAATCGTATCAATCGCCGGCCGTTACTACGCGATGGATCGGGACAACCGCTGGGACCGCGTGGAGCTCGCTTATGATACGCTGACGCAGGGGAAGGGCCTGCGCGCGGCGGATGCGGACGCGGCGATCGCAGCGTCGTATGAGCGTGGCGAGTTTGACGAATTTGTGAAACCGACGGCGGTCTGCGGCGCGGGCGATGAGCCTGTCGTGGTCCGGGACGGGGACGCCGTCATCTTCTTCAATTTCCGCCCGGACCGCGCGCGCGAACTCGCGCGCGCGTTTACGGAGCCGTCGTTCGACGGATTTGCGCGCGCCGTCTTTCTGCCGGATTTGTATTTTGCCACGATGACGCAATACGACGATACGCTTTCCCATGTGCATGTCGCTTTCCCGCCGGAAGAAATAAAAAACACATTTGGCGCTTATCTGAGTTCCATGGGGCTGAAACAGCTGCGGATCGCCGAAACCGAAAAATATGCGCACGTCACTTTCTTTTTCAACGGGCAGATTGAGGAATCGTATCCCGGCGAGGACCGTGTGCTGATCCCATCGCCGAAGGATGTCGCCACCTATGACCTCAAGCCCGAGATGAGCGCTTACGAAGTCGCGGCGGAGGCGGCGAAGCGCATCCGCTCCGGTGCGTATGATGTGGTGATCCTGAATTTCGCAAACTGCGATATGGTCGGCCATACGGGCGTAATGGAAGCCGCGGTCCGGGCGGTCGAAGCCGTGGACGCCTGCGTGGGTGAAGTTACGGAAGCGATCCGGGAGGTTCATGGCCAGCTTCTCATCACGGCCGATCACGGCAACGCGGAGGAGATGATCGCGCCGGACGGAACGCCGTTTACGGCGCACACGACGAACGATGTGCCGCTGATCCTGATCCGCGAAGACGATACGGGCTATGCGCTTGCGGACGGAGGCGCGCTTTCGGATATCGCCCCGACGCTGCTCGATATGATGGGCTTGCCGCAGCCGCCTGAGATGACCGGGCACAGCCTGCTCAGGTAGCCGGCATGCGTGGCTGAAAAGCAGAATCGTGGAATTACAGGCGTGGTTGACCGGAGATATAACAGATGAAAAACTATTTGCGGTCATTGACTAAAACAGTATTGAAGCGGTCAAGGACATTTTATCCAGGCTCTGTGTTTATCGGTAATAAAGCAACAATCTGCGAAGTTCATGTCTGGCTTTCGGAAAATCAGGATTTGTGTAACGCAATCGCCTCCCAAGCTTTTTCGCTATCCGCTTCACCATGCCATCGAACTCCACGGCGTTTCTGATTTGGCTTCTGGTTACAGTGATCACATCAATACCGAGCGCATCCAGATCAAAGCGTCTTTTTGAATCGTTGGCTATACGGTCTGCGCCGGTATGGTATAAATCGCTGTCATACTCAATCGCAACATTGGCGTCTGCCCAGAAAAGATCGCATTTATAGAAGGCTTTTCCTGCTCTTTGCGATCCCTGTCTGATTAATCCTCCCAAATCAATCCGCTTGTTCAGCTCCGGTACGGGAAGCCCATAGCCGCCAATCTTATGAGGCAGAGTCAGAAACAGAAAAAGAATCGTCTCCATCGGCGAGGCCGATCCGTCAGCGACATAACGCAAAGCCCTGGCTGCGTTTTTCTGTCCGTTTACGCCTGCCATGCGGGCCGTAAGAGCCTTGAGCGCTTTTGTATTCGTAAGCTGCGGAAGGCTGTACAAGGTTTTATCGACAACGCCCGGCTCTTGCTCGTTTCCCTGCTCGCTTATAGCAGGCAATGAGTAGGTACTGCAAAGCTCACATCCAAGTTCGATCAGCTTGGCCAGTGGAAGTTCGGCGGCCATTTGAAAGAAACAGAGCTGCGGGGAACTTACCGCCATTTCGTCCCCGATACCGATAAAGCATCGATCCGGAACTGGACCCGTGTGGACGCGCGGTCTGAAAACTTCTGATTTCCATTTGATATTTTGGCTGCCCACCAACAGATTGATCGGATACGACAACCCCGGTGGCATTTTATCCCGCATACCGGCAAATTCCGGAAAGCTGATCGGCGGGCTAGTGCGACGCATTCTTGCTGCGTCGCGAATTTCCACATTTCTATGCAAACGCCAGTACTCCAACGCTGATTTATGGCTGACAATAATTTCCATACCAGAAGTATAGCATAATTATGGTAGGTTTTTGCGATTGAGGGGTGATTTTTGAGCATAATCGGCTTTGATATGCAGAGTTTCGCGGCATTTATTGGATTTCTGTCGCTTAATTACGGGAATTTTACCCCTCAACCGAAAATTTCTGCCACAATCAGCGCAATTCTTTGGTATTTATGATTATGCCGAGGTCAATTCCCGAAAGTGGCACAAATCTCCCATGAGCAACAACGAGTATTCAGTCGAGCCCAGCTGAACACAAAACGGGGCATTCCACCGCCCCAAGAAACCCCCTTAAGATATGATGAACCGCCGGGAATTTAGCCATCAGTAATCCTGCATTGCCTGAAGGAGCTCCGGCACGAATTGTTTTTTGCGGGAGACGATATCATTCAAATGAATGATGCCGTTCCTTGCCTGTTTTTCGAAAGCTGTTTCCAAAAGCGTTTCCGCTCCGTCCCCTGCGAAAATCACATCACTGAAACCTTCGGGAATATTCGTGAGCAGTACGAAAAGGCGGCTGATGTCCTTGCTTGCGCACACCGGTCCCAACGCGGGACGCAGTGCGGGGATAGTGCGGGAAATACTTTCCCGGTCCATAAAATTAATTTGGCTGACGCCGATTTTCCCGCCTTCATACAGAAAGATTTTGAAATCCCGCAGCAGCAGCGCTTCCGGATCCGCCGCGTCCTCTGCGGAAGAGATGGCGGCCGCGCCTGCGGAAAACATCTGCGTGGCGAAGTCTTCGATGTCGATGCCGGCAAGGTTTGCAAGCGCCGCGCAGCAGGCGCGGTCGGCGCGCGTGGCCGTTGGGGAACGGAACATCAGCGTATCCGACAGAATTGCGGAGCAAAGTAGCCCCGCGGTCTGGCGATCCGGAGTGACGCCGCTTTCCGCATAAATTTCATAAAGGATCGTGCAGGTTGAGCCGTAAGGCTGGTTGCGGAAGGTGATCGGGTGAATGGTTTCGATCGGCGCGATTCTGTGGTGATCGATGATCTCTTCGATATACGCCTCTTCAATACCCGAGACGGCCTGTGCCTTTTCATTATGATCAACGAGGATCGCATGTCTTTGCGGCGCTCCCAAAAGAAAACGCCGTGAAATCATACCCTTGAAATTCCCTTGGGGATCAAGCACCGGAAAGTCGCGGTGGACGCTGTGCCCGATCGCTTTTACGACGTCTGGCAGCGTGTCGTCCGGCGAAAATGAAACGATGTCTTTGGTCACCATGGCGAAGCGCACGGGAATGCCCTGGTTCATGAGGCGAGCAGCCTGAAAGGTGTCAAAACCGGTTTCGATCAGGAACGCGTTTTTTTCCCGCGCGAGGGCGCGCACCGCCGGCGAAGCTGTCGCCCCGACTGTGATAACAAGACAGGACGCGCCCTGTTCAAGCGCAAAGAGCTGCATATCTTCGCGGTCCGCAACGAGTACGATATCGCCGGAATCTATATAACCGGTCAGGAATTCCTTTCCGGCCGCGGCGATCAGCACCTCGCCCTGCCGGAGGCTCGCCTGCACGTCACCGCAAACGAGCCTTCCGCCGAGCACGCGGATCAGGTTGCGGACCGGCGTTTCCGCGTGTGTGAGCAAAGCCGGATCGTTATTGTCCAAATATACCTTGCCGATATCTTTTATGGTGATAAGGCCGAGAAACGGCTCGGCATCCTTGCGCTTGTCCGTCACGGGCAGCGTGACCGTGTTGCGGTCCTTCAAAAGATCCCAGGCTTCGCGCAGGCTGGTGTCCGGAGATACGCCGGGCCAGGTGCGGATATTGATGTCGCGAATACGCGTCTTCAGATCATCCAGCAGCAGAGGGGGAAGCACGCCGAAATACGAGAGCACAAAGGCGGTTTCGTCCCCGTAGCGCCCGGCCCGGCAGGGGATATAATCGCGTGCTGGGTCAAGCTGCGCTTTCAGGCGCGCATAGGCGATTGCCGCACAGATACTGTCCGTATCCGGCGCTTTGTGCCCGATGACAAAGACCTGTTCCCGGGTTTCATCCCCGGATGCTTCCTGTTTTCCGCCGTGCAGCGCGTGGAAAAGCTCCGTATAAGCCATTTCGGCCTCTTCGCGCGTATGCCCGCCGATAGGATCGTAATCGTTATATTCCGCCACAGAAAACCTCCTCTGTTTCATCCGTATGTTATACTTATCTTATCATGTTTACACACCTGCACGTGCATTCGGAATACAGCTTGCTCGACGGGCTCGCGGGAATCAAAGAGCTTGTTGCCGCCGCGGCGGAAATGGGTATGGACAGCCTTGCGATCACGGATCACGGCAATATGTTCGGCGTCATCGACTTTTATAAAGCGGCGAAGGAGCAGGGCATCACGCCGATTCTCGGCTGCGAGGTCTATACGGCGGCGCGCGGAATGAATGACAAGGAAGCGGTGCTCGACCGCGACCAGGGGCATCTGATCCTGCTGGCCGAGACGAACGAGGGGTACCGCAATCTCGTAAAGATCGTCTCCGCCGGA
>WRFF01000138.1 GCA_009778945.1 Clostridiales bacterium
CGTACAAAAAATCCATTCGGATATCCCCGCAGCGCGCTGCGCAATCTGTGAAAAGCGCACCGGGGCCATCCATTTCAAAGGGCAAGCAATCTGCAGAAACTGTCTGCAGGAACTTCGGGGGTTCTAAGACAACAGCTTTTCACAGCCCGGCGGAAAGGTGTCATAAAGTTTCCGTAAGGAGCACGAACATTTCGGGGAAAGCTTCGCGCGCACGCGCCTCAGCGGCTTCGGCCACGGCACGGTTTTGAAAACATGCAAATACGGTCGGCCCGCTGCCGCTCATCAGAACGCTGCCTGAAGATTCGCAGATCTCCCGCATCCGCTCGAAAATTTCGGCGACGATTGGGTAACGCGCGGCCGTCACCGGCTGCAGATCGTTGCGAAAGCCCGCGGGGCACTGGCCGGAAACGGGCGAAGCGTCTTTTCTAAACGCGTCATAAGCCTCATAAATTTCCGCCGTGGGCACAGCGATGTCCGGTTTCACAAGCAGAACCGATTCAACAGGGCGTTCGCGCAGCCTTGTCAGGATATCCCCGGCGCCCTCCGCGTGTGCGCGCGTAAAGCCAAGCCCGTCCGTAATCCCGGGATTTGCGGCCGCGCAGGCGTAGACACAAAACGGAACGTCCACGCCAAGCTTTCCGCCGATTTCAGCAATTTGAGGAAGCGCTGCGCGGACATCCCAGAGACGCGCCAGCGCCAGGAGAACCGCCGCCGCATCCGCGCTGCCGCCGGCCAAACCCGCGGAAACCGGGATGTTTTTCAGGAGGTCGATTTCCACCGTACCCGTAACGGGCGCATCTACGCATTCGCGCAGCAGAAAAGCCGCGCGCACGGCCAGATTTGCGCCATCCTCGGGGACGGACGGGTTTGAACAGCGAATCCCCGCAAAAAAACCGCTTCCCGAATCCTGCCGGGCACTCCCGGCAGGGGCGGTTTCGCCCGCAAACGAGATATCCGAAGCCACGGCCACCGTATCAAACAGCGCGACCGCCTGCATCACGCTTGAAACTTCGTGATAACCGTCTTCTCTGCGTCCGAGCACCTCCAGCGAAAGATTGACCTTCGCCGGCGTCTTCAAAATGATCGATGGCTGAAAGTCTATTTTTTCTTGCCTTTGCCCTTTGTGGACTTTTTGCCGCTGCCGCCGCTCTGCTGCCGCGCGCGCGCGGCCTTCTTAGCCGCCTCGGCTTTGGCCTTCGCTTCCGCCTCCGCTTTGCGCCTTTTCACATATGCGCTGCCGCCCGCCGAAGCGGGACGGGGACCGCTGACTTTCCATGTCCTCTTTTTCGGTTTTTGCTTCTTTCCGGCTCCGAGCTGCGGCACAGCGTTTTGTTTCGCCTTTTCGGCCTCGGGCACCGGCGCTTTGCCGCCGGACTTTTCCAATTTGATGCGGTTCTTTTCCTTCGCCTTCGCGATCAGCTCCTCGGCTTCCTTCACCGTGACGCCGCGCTCCTTTGCGATTTTATACGGATTGGCTTTCAGCAACGCCGCCGCCTCGGCCTCCGCCCTCATCTTGCGGGCATTCGTAAAGACCATAAGCGCGATGACCGCGACCATCATGCCGATCATAAGGAACATACTGATTCTGGAATTGGCCGCCATATCCAGCGTCGTAAACGAGATGGTCTCGGGTTCGCCGAGTGTCCGCCCGTTCACGTCCATGAGCCCCTCCTTGATGGTCAGCGTATATTTGCTGTTTGAGGCAAGCGACCCCGGGACCCCTCCCGTCGAGGCCGGATTCGCGACGACAAGGATATAGTCATTCTCTTTGACGCCCGCTACGGCCTGAATCGGGATTGATTTTTTATTGCTGTCCGTCAGCGTAAACATCTTTTGATTCACGCCCCAAACGTTCGGGTCTGTGACATTGCCGTCAAAATATAGCTTGAACCCCACGTTTTGAACCGGAACATTGGTGCTTCCGCGCGGCGGGCTCTCCTTTTTCAACTGAAGCGTCCCCCCGTCCGCGGCGAAAGCCATAGACGCCGTACCCAGCGCCAAGGCCGCCAAAACCGCGACCAGGATCGTCACCTGAATGATTGTCTTTCTCAAATAATCAACCTCTTTCCGTTTCTGTTTTTGAAGCCCTAACCCGATTCGCGAGCAAATCAACGGCAGGTCTCCTGCAAGGATTCCCGAACATCGATTTCGTGGAATCTACTGCCCTTTTGCCCTGCGCAGTTCCAGAAAAAAATCCGACAACAGCGCCGCGCACTCATCCCGCCGTATGCCGACGACATAATCCACCCGGTGATTCAGGCTCTCCGACTGCAAAATATCTTTCACAGTCCCGCACGCGCCGGATTTGTCGCTTTCACAGCCGGCTACGATCGCGTCCAAACGTGCAAGCACCGCCGCCCCCGCGCACATCGAGCAGGGCTCGGCCGTCACATACAGCGTGCATCCGATGAGCCGGCGCGCCCCAAGCGCCCTTACAGCCTCCCGGATCGCAATCATTTCCGCATGCGCGGTGGGGTCCTGTTCCGTCTCAATCCGGTTGCGTCCGCGCCCGATGACGGCGCCGTCTTTCACAATCACCGCGCCGACCGGTATTTCTCCGGCTGCCGCCGCTTCTTTTGCCTCATCGACGGCTATCGCCATAAAAGCGTCATGTTCGTCCATAGACATACACAGTTGTAAATTGTATCATAAAGGGAGCGTTGATTAAAGAAGCAGTATTTGGTTGTGGCACTGATTTGGTACATTTCGAGGCAAACGCGACGAATGCTGAGGATTTAATCAGTGCTCCTAAAGACCATGTTAAACGTTTATTACGGCAGAGAGGATATTGACAAACAACGCTTTCTGTTCGCGCGGATCGCGATGCAAAACCGCGCCCTCGAAAACAGGAGGCCCATTTATCTCGTCGTACCCGATCAATTCACGCTTGAAACGGAACGCTCCGCCTTTGACTATCTGGAAACGAAAGGATTTATCAACCCGGCCGTTATCAGCCTGAACCGGCTTGCGGCGCGCGTACTCGCAGAGGCCGGGCAAAATACGGAGCATATCGACCGTTACGGCAAATACATGCTGATCGCCCGCTTGTTGCACGCGGAAGGCGAGCGGCTCGAAATCTATCGGCGGCTCGAACATTCGGCCGCTTTTATCGAAAAACTCAGCGACGCGATCATGAGCCTGAAAGCGCATATGATCACGCCGGAAGCGTTCGAGTCGGCGATCCCGTCCCTGGAGGAGGACAGCCTGCTGCGGCGGAAATGCGCGGATCTGCTGCGCGTCTATCGCGGATATGAAGAAACGCTCGCAGCGGGGAAGCCGGACAGCTCGGACATCGCGCAGGCGTTTGCGCGCGCAATCCCGGACTCGGAAATGCTGAGGGACGCGGTGGTCTGGTTCTGGGGTTACGACTATCTCGCGCCGGTGCAGGAAGCGCAGATCGCGCAGATGGCGCTGCGCTGCGCGGAAGTCGGCGCCGTGCTCACTGCGGAACCGGGGAATCCCCTGTTCGCACTGACAAACCGGACCGCGGACCGGCTTCTTGACGCCGCACGGCGGGCGGGCGCGGGGACAACGAAACGTTCGGTGCGGGAGAGCGCGATCGAATACGGAATCGACTGCGCGTACAGGCCGCAGGATGAAAGGCCGCCGGAAATCGCGCATATCGAAAAAGCGCTGTACGCCTATCCGACAAGGGTTTACCGAAAGACTGCGGATAATGTACGTCAGGCGCCTGTCCCCCTCGTTTTTGTCCGCGCGGCGGACGCGGAACGCGAAGCCGAAGAAGCGGCGGCGCGCATCACGGGGCTTATACGCGCAGAGAACTTCCGGTACCGCGATATCCTCGTGCTGTGCAATGACGCAGGGCCGCGCGCGGCCGTGATCGAACGTGTCTTCGCAGCATGGGAGCTTCCGGTCTTTTTTGACCGCCGCCGCGACGTGGATCACAATCCGGTGCTTGAATATATCCTCGCACTGCCGGAAATCCTCTCGCGCGGCCGGAGGTTCCAGGATATTTTTCGCTGGATCCGTACGGGGCTTGTGCCGATCGAAACCGGTGATGCGGAGGAACTCGAAAACTACGCGCTGCGCTATAACCTGCGCGGCGGCGCTTGGGGAAAGCCGTTGCGCTACGGCCGGGGGATCTACGAGGAAACGCGCTTCGCGCGCATAGAGGAGGCTGCGCACAGAATTGCCGCGTTGCTTGACGCTTTCGCAGCGCGTTTTGCGGAAGGCGGGAAAACGGCGGCTGCGCGCACGGAAGGCCTTCGCATGTATCTGCGCGAGGACGCAAAACTGCAGGACCGGATCGACGCGCTTGCGGCGGAATTGGAAGAGGCGGGCGAGGCGGATTACGCAGCGGAGATGCGCGGCGTCTGGGATGTGATACAAAACCTCTTTGACCAGATCGCCTTCTCGCTCGGCGCCCTGCCGATGAGCGCGGAGGAGTTCACCGTCGTGCTGCGCGCGGGGTTTTCGTCTGTAAAGATGGGCGTGCTGCCTCCCACCTCGGACGCAATTACGGTAGGGACGATGCAGCGTACGCGGACCGGGCGTGCGAAAGCCGTCTTTGTGCTCGGCGCAAACGACGGATTGCTTCCCTTGTCCGGAGCAGGCGAGGAACTGATCGCCGCCGCGGAGAAGGAGGCGCTTGAGAAGATCGGCCTGACCGCTTTTCGCAGCGAATCGGGATTGCTCGAGGAAGAGCGGCTCGCTATCTACAAAAATCTCTCCAAACCGACGAGACTGCTCTATCTCTCCTATACGGAAGCGGATCAAAGCGGAAAGCAAACCGCTCCCTCACAGGTGTTCCGGCGCCTGAACACACTGTTTCCCGAACTCCCTGTCGAGAAAGCGGCTGCGCACGCACGGGAAAGCTCCGCTCCGTGGCGCACTTACACGC
>WRFF01000139.1 GCA_009778945.1 Clostridiales bacterium
CCTGCGGCGCCGGTCTACTGCCCGCCGCGATAACGCTCCAGATCGCCTTTCATCCGGACATTTTCCATTTGGAGTTCGAAATAATTCCCTTCGATCTCCTTGAGTTTCTCGGCAAGTTCCCGCGCCTTTCCCTCCTCTTCATCGCTCTGCTCCGTCGCGGCGCGCAGCCGGCCGTTTGTCTGCTCGAGATCCGTCTCAAGCCGGGCGATCACGCCGTCCCGTTCTTCCGCCTTATGGATCATATTGTCCATCTCGATCGATTTCGCGTTCAGGCGTTCCTGCAGGGAATCCTTCTGCTCCTGCACTTCCTTCGCGTCTTCCTTGTACTGAAGATGCGTGCGCTTTGCCTCTTCCCAAAGCTGCTGATAGTGCGCGATTTCCTTTTCAAGCTGTTCCTGCTCCCGCAAAGCGTCCCGCTGCGCGTCCTGCCCGGAAAAAAATTCCGCCGAGATATTGACAGCCGCAAGCATCGCGAGCGCCGCCGGCGACCCGCCGGCGCCTTTCGCAGACAGGCCGCGCATCATTTCATCGACATGATCCGCGATCTGAAGGATACGTTCCTTCGACTCCGCGGACGCAACCGTGTATTCCTGCCCGTAAATCCTGACCGTAACCTTGCTGTATTCCGGTTCTGTCATATCAACCTCCTGCCGACTTTTCTCAGCGCTTCCGCATAATTCCTATAATTTCTATTATTTCATCTATTTATGTAGTATACAATAATTTTCTTTGCAATCCTATACAAAAACACCCTGGCCAAACATCAAATTTCTTCGCCATCGCTTTAAATTTTAACGCCACATCAATAAACCAGTCGAACAAAGAATTCCAATCAGATGAGTCCTTCTTGATATCTCCCTCGACTATGGTAAGGATTCGACATGCTTTGGCGGTTTATTTTTAAATAAGCAATCTATTAAAATTTCAATGTTTTTCAGTCTATTACGAATTTGTACGACCTGTTATTTAAATAAAACATCATGCCCAGACCGGAATATACTTTGCATATTTTCTTGATCCGCCACTGGAATCGTCTGTTTTTATCATTTTGGCGTCTATGGCCATGGCAATTAGCTGAGATATATTGGCGGCTTTCTTTTCTGAGAGACGAAATCGTTCTCTAAGTGTTTGATTGGTCATCGTCTCATTCATGACCCTTTTCAGACAGGCATGCTGATAGCACGCTCGTATTCTTTCATCTCTGCTCATTTCGTCAAAGGACTTGTAGCCAAATATAATAACGCTGGTTCTATTCACTCCGGATGTGACAAAATCCGGCGGCGGCAGCTGATAGGCCTCAATTGTTGCGACAACTTTATCTATGCCGCTCCCCTTCTCTTCACAAATACCAATGCGCCGCATCAAATCTGCTAACCGTTCATTTCTCGACTGATATTCATCAATGAACCGGTCAGGAGGAACCACAGGTTTCCCTGGGTTGGAAATTTCAACACGGTCAGTATATATTTCAATCATAACCGAGACACCATGTATATCAAAATCCTGGTGAATAAGAGCATTGGCAACAAGCTCTCTGACGACGATATCTGGAACAAGCCTAATCTCATAACGAAGCGACTCTTTGATCACCTCGTTTTGTGGAAGCTGTGACATGATATATCCAACCAGTCCTTGGAATCCGGCGGCATATCCTTTCGCGCCGAGTTGATCCGAAACAGTTTCCAGTTTATTTGTTCCCTTATAGACGATCACTCTTGGCGCTTTTCGTTCCAATTCCGGAAAATCGGCAAGCCTTTTTGCGAATAATAGTGCACATATCCGTTTGATGGCGTATTTATCGCCATTTTTCGATATCAGGCGTTCTTGTTCAAAGCGTTCAAGGACTCCCTCACGATTTGTAGGATAGGGTTGCTTGAATAAATCAAAAAAGGTTTGCGTATCCAAAAGATCAATCACTTCCTGCGCAGATAGTACTTCGTCGCAGTATTTTTCAAGCCAAGCAGACTTGTTTTCAGAAAAAATACCTCTTAACTGATCCTCGCTCATAGGCACCAATTGTGAACCGCTTCGCATGAGATATTGTCCCCTATAGTTGTATACACTACCGCTCGGTCTTTCAGGAATGTGAAAAATTACGACACGGCCATTCGGATAAATCAACTCTTCAATATCGACTCGAAAACCGAGCAATTGATAAAGGCGCTCTGTAGTTTTGATGGGGTTTTGAAATGTGCTTGTGCCGACTATTTGACGAGGTGGTTTATCTGTTACGCCCAAAATGAGATGTCCTCCACCTTCATTGGCAATTGCCACACAATATTTGCAAACATCTTCTTCCGGCAATTGGGATTCTGCTTTTTTAAACTCTAAATGCTGCGTCTCTGTTATAGAGCGCATCCATTCTTCCAATTGTTCAATCGATGTGTTTTTCATCTTTTTCTAGTTGATTTTTTTATTGCTCCCGCAGTACGGCGCCGGCCTCGCTTTCCGCCGCCCGCAGAATGCGTGCGACCGCGGAGGAGACCTCCTCGTCGGTCAGCGTATGGTCCGAAGCCCGGAATACCAGATTGAACGCGAAACTCTTTTTCCCTTCCGGTACCTGTTTGCCGCGGTACACGTCAAACAATGCGACCGATTCCAGGTTCGCGCCGCCTTTTTCGCGGATAATCTTTTCGAGCGCGCCCGCCTCCGTCCCCTCGGGCGCGAGCAGCGCAAGGTCGCGCGAAGCGGCCGGGAATTTCGGCAGCGCGCGGTAGGAGCGGTCCAGGGACGCGAATTCCGTGAGTTTTTCGAAATTCAAGACAAGGGCGCAGACGCGCGTCTCAAGCCCGAAGCGCGCGCAGGCGTCCGGGTGAATCTCTCCGAGCATGCCGAGCCGTATATTTTCGTAATACATGCGCGCGCAGCGGCCCGGGTGCCATGTCGGGTCGTCGCTCTCGGGGACGAACTGAATGGCGCCGAAGCCCAGCTTTGCGAAAATCGTTTCGGCGAGCCCCTTCATGCTGAAGAAATCCACCGTACGTCCGCGGGCGGCGGACGAACCCAGGCCCGTATACGCGGCCGCGCAGAGCGAGATCGCCTCGTGCGGCAGTTCCCCCGCGCCGCGCGTATGGAAGGTATTTCCGATTTCAAACGCGAAGCATTCGGGTACCCCGTGATTCGCGTTGTGCGCAAGCGTTTCGAGCATTTCCGGCAGGAGGATCGTGCGCATCACGCCGCTTTCCTCCGACAGCGGATTGAGCAGATACAGAAAATCGACCGCGTTCGGATCGCCCTGCGCGCCGAGTTTCTCCACGCCGGCCTGCGATACGAAGCTGTAGGTCTGTATTTCGGAATACCCCGCGGCGGTCAGGACGTCCCGCAGAGCGCCGCGCAGTTTCCAGCTTTTTGACGCCGCGGCCGCTTCGCGGTCCGCGTGCGCCGTCATCTCGAGATTGTCATATCCGTAAAGGCGCGCCACCTCTTCAACCAAATCGATCTCTTCCTTCAGATCCACGCGCACATAGGGCGGCGTTATATGATACAGGTCCCCGTTTCCTGCCGTTTCCATTTCCAGACGCCGGAGAAACGCGGCCATCTTTTCGGTTGGAATCTTCGTGCCGAGCACGGCGTTCACGCGCGAGGGGCGCAGGGGGATCGCGTCTCGCGCAGGCGGCGCGGGATAACAATCCGACGCGCCGGCAAGCGCCTTCCCCGCTCCGATTTCCTCAATCAGCGCGCAGACGCGGTCCGCCGCGACAGCGGAAAGCTCCGGCGGCACCCCCTTCTCGTAACGCGAGGAAGCCTCCGTTCGGAGCCCCAGCGCCTTGGACGTACGGCGGACGCTATCCGCGTCAAAGCTCGCGGCTTCGATGAGGATCGTCTCCGTATCTTCCCGTATTTCGGAATTCAGCCCGCCCATGACGCCCGCAACCGCCACGCCGCGCGCGCCGTCCTTGATCAGCAGCATATCCGCCCGCAGCGCATGGGACACGCCGTCAAGCGTGGTGAACGACTCTCCGTCCGCCGCCGTATCCACGTGGATCTCCCCGCCCGTAATCTCCCGGATATCAAACGCGTGGATCGGATGGCCGAGCTCGATCATGACATAATTCGTAATATCCACAATATTGTTGATCGGACGCATCCCGGACAGCATCAGTTTTCGCTGCATCCACCAAGGGCTCTGCCGGATCGTAATGCCTTCCGCCACCCGCGCGACGTACCGGGCGCAGAGCGCGGGTTTTTCGATCCGGACGCGCACCAGGCCTTCCGCATGCTTTCCGGACGGCGCCGCTTCCCCTTCGCGCGGAAGCGTTTGCACGGGCAGAAGCGCCAGATCGAAAACCGCCGCGTATTCGCGCGCCATGCCGCGCACCGACAAACAGTCGGGCCGGTTCGGCGTGATCTCGAAATCGATCACGCGGTCGCCCGCAAATCCCGCCGCTTCGAAAAAATTCTTTCCGAGCAGCGCCTCGTCGTGCAGGTCGTCCGGCAGGATCCAGATTCCGTCCTTGCTCGCAAGCGGTACCACTTTGTCGTCAAAACCGAGTTCCTGCGCGGCGCACAGCATCCCCTCGCTGCGCTCGCCGCGCAGCTTCCCTTTTTTGATATGCTTTCCGTCGGGCAGCACCGCTCCGTGCAGCGCGACCGGGACCCAGTCGCCGGCCCGGACATTCGGCGCGCCGGTCACGATCTGCAGCGGCTCTTCCGACGCCGCGCCGACCTCCACCCGGCAGAGCACCAGATGATCCGAATCCGGATGCGGCAACGTTTCCGTCACGCGCCCGAGCACAACGTTCGTCACGCCCTGCCCCGGGTCCCAGACCGACTCGATATTGGAGCCGCTCATCACCATCCGCTCGGAAATATCAGCCCCATGCGGCGGTCTGCCTTCCGTGTATTCTTC
>WRFF01000140.1 GCA_009778945.1 Clostridiales bacterium
ATTATATACTTCCAGAAACAGTTTTGTCAGCAGCGCGATCCCCATCCCGACGCGCGCCATCATGATCGTAGAGATGCGGTCGTTTGACGTTGCGTTCAAAAGCGGCGTCATACCGTGCGTCATATAGAGGTGCTGTACGAGTTCATAAAAACCGGGGTTTGCTTCATACGACATGATGAGGACGGCCTCGTCCTTGACCTGTTCAAGCTTGACAGATTTTTCTTTCGCAAACCTGTGCTCTTCCGATACCGCAAAATAAAACGGATCGCGGTACAGACACATCCATTCGATATCCTTGTGGCGCACAAGCGAGGCGCAGCGCCCGAAAGCAAAATCCACTTCGTCGCTTTGAACGCGCCGGGACACGGCGATCGACGTATAAGAGTTGAACAGCAGCCCGACAGTCGGATGCGCCGCGTGAAAAACTTTCAAAAAAGGCACAATCGGCTCGACCATTTGCTCGGATACGAAGCCGAAACGCAATTCGCCGCTTTCAGCCGCCGACAGCTTCCCTATCTTTTGCCGCGCGCCCGAAGCGATTGTGAGCATCTTGTTGGCTTCGGTGTAAAACACCTCACCGGCGGGCGTCAGCGCAATGCCTGTCTTGGTTCGCGCAAATAATTTGGAACCGAGTTCCTTCTCGAGTTCGGCGATGTCATGACTCACGGACGGCTGCGCCATATGAAGCTGCTTCGCCGCCTCCGTAAAACTTGAATACTGCGCGGCAGTCACAAATACGTTGAGTTTGCTAAGATCCACGGTATCACCCTCCTTATAGGGGACGGTCTGGTTTTGTCACATTTTCGTGTGACAAAACCAGACTGTCCCTTACAGCTCCCGGCGGCCTTCGATCGCTTTCGCGAGCGTGGCGTCGTCGGTATATTCAAGGTCGCCGCCGATCGGGACGCCATGCGCTATGCGCGTCACTTTGATCCCTGCGGGTTTGATAAGCTTCGCGATATACATAGCTGTCGCTTCCCCCTCGACACTGGGATTTGTCGCGAGGATGACCTCCCGTACGGCGTCGGAGCGCGAAAGGCGCATGATCAGGCTCTCCAGGTTGAGATCCTCCGGGCCGATCCCGCTCATCGGCCGGATCACGCCGTGCAACACGTGATAAAGCCCGTGATATTCCTTCATGCGTTCGATCGCAAGCACGTCACGCGGCGATTCGACCACGCAGTAAACACTCTGGTCTCGCGCCGGGTCGGCGCAGACCGCACAGGGGTCCTCGTCGGTCAGGTTGCCGCAGACCGAACAGTATTTCAGTTCACGCTTCGCGGAGACGATCGCGTCCGCAATGGCGAGCGCGTCCGCATCCGGCATCGCGAGAATATGAAAAGCCAGGCGCTGCGCGGTTTTTCCGCCTACGCCCGGCAGCTTGGCCAGCTCCGTGACAAGCTGTGCGAACGGCTGCGAAACTGCCGTCATATCAGAGCAGCCCCGGCGGCAGGCCGAGGCCGCCCGTCAATTTCTCCATGCCGGACTGCGAGAGCTCGTCGATCTGGCGCAGCCCTTCGTTGACCGCCACGAGGATCAAGTCCTGCAGCATTTCCGGGTCGTCCTTGTCCATCACTTCGGGGTCAATCGCGATCGAGACAAGCTCCTTTTTTCCGTTGACGCGCACGGCCACCGCGCCGCCGCCCGCCGTTGTCTCAACTTCCTGCTCTTCGAGCTCCTCCTGTATCTTTGCCATCTCTTCCTGCATGGCGCGGATCTGCTTCATCTGCGCGGCCTGTCCGCCGCCTCCGCCCTTACCGAAGCCGCCCGCCGCGGGGGCTTTCCTCTTCCCGGCTTTCATACCCTTGCCCATTACGATTCGTTCTCCTCACTCAATTCAATGATCAGCATCTCCGTCAGAATGCCGGGGTGCGATGACCATCGGCTTTCATTATATAACTTTGATAATTTCAGAATCTGCTCCGTCATACGCTTTTCGTCCATATTCCGCGTGCGTGCGCGGATTGTTTCGATATTTTCCGTCGAGCGGTTCAGCACCGTCTCGGGTTTGTCCAAATAACGGATAAGCAGCGCGCTGCGCAAAAAATCCACCCAGTCCTCGAGCACACGCCGCGCTTCCTTGCCCGACCGCATCATTTCCGCAAACAACGTCAGCGCTTCGGCGGCGCGTCCGCCGGTCACCGCGTCCGACAGCGCCGCGGTTGCTTCGTCGCCGGGGCTTCCGACTGCCTCAAGCACGCCGTCCCGCGTCAGCGTACCGGAGGAAACCGCCATACAGGATTCAAAAATACTGAGCGCGTCGCGCACGGATCCGTCCGCGTTCGCTGCGATAAGCGCGAGCGCGCCCTCCTCCGCTTTCACGCTGAGTTCCGCCGCGATTTCTGCGAGCCCTTCCGAAATCGTCTCGGCCGGCACGCGTTTGAATTCAAAAGAAAGGCAGCGCGAACGGATTGTCGCCGGCAGTTTTCCGGGCTCCGTCGTCGCAAGCACAAAGACCGTGTTTTCCGGCGGTTCTTCCAGCGTCTTCAAAAAAGCGTTCACCGCGCCGCGCGAAAGCATATGCGCTTCATCGATGATGAAGACGCGTTTGCTGCCGACGCTCGGCGGATAGACTGTCTGCGCCGTGATTTCGCGGATATTATCCACCCCGTTGTTGGAGGCGGCGTCAAGTTCGACGACGTCCACAAAGGTGCCGTTTTGAATGGCGACGCAGTTTTCACAGACGCCGCAGGGACGCTCCCCCTCCGAAAGGCAGTTGAGCCCCTTCGCGAGCAGGCGCGCCATCGTCGTCTTGCCTGTGCCGCGCGTGCCGGAAAACAGGTATGCGTGCGAAACGCCGCCCTGCGCGATCTGGCTGCGCAGTACGTTCACGACATGCCGTTGCCCCAGCACCTTATCAAAGGTCCGCGGGCGAAACCGGCGATAGATGGCTTCGTAAGGGTCTCCGTTCATACTCTCTTTCTTTGGCTTGTCGCTGGCACTAACGGCTCTTCCTACAGGATCGGGGAGGCCTGCGGCACATGGAATCCCCATTTATCGCTGCTTCCTTCCGGACCTGACGAGGTTCACAGGTGCCCATTGCGCAGGACCCGACCCTGTGGGAAAAGCCGTTTGGCTTATTGATCCGGCTTCGCCGTATCGGTTTCCCCGGATTCATCCGTGTCTATCATATCATATTGATAAAAGAGCGCGCTCAGCGGCGGCAGCGAGAGGCGCGCCGCGTACGGCAGCCCGTTCAGTTCTTTCGGAAGCGCCCGCGCGCGCCCGCGCAGCTCCATGCCCGCCCCGGAATACGTCGCTTCATCACTCGACAACAGCAGCGTGAGACTTCCCGCCCCGGGCAGCGCCACGAGATAATCCTCGTGCGCGACCGGCGTGAAATTATAGAGGCAGACGATGCGGTCCGGAGCCGTCGGCGGTTTCGTGCGGCCTGTCCGCAGGAAAGCGAGGACGGAGTTCCCCCGATCGTCGACATTCAGCCACTGAAACCCGTCCCAACTGTCGTCGGCTTCATAAAGCGCACCGTGGTTATGGTACAGGCGCCCGAGCTCCGCCACCCAGCGCCGCATGCTGTCGTGTGAGGGATAGCTCAGCAAAAACCAATCGAGCGGCCTTTCATAATTCCACTCGATGAACTGCGCGAATTCGCCGCCCATAAAAATCAGCTTCTTGCCCGGATGCCCGAAGAGATAGCCGTACAGCGTGCGCAGCGACGAGAACTTCTCCTCATAGTTTCCGTACATCTTTCCGATCATCGACGCTTTGCCATGCACCACTTCGTCGTGCGAATATGGCAGAATATAATTTTCGCTGAACGCGTAGAACATCGAGAAAGTCAGTTTGTCGTGCGAGCCGGGGCGAAACCAGGGGTCGATCTTCATATAATCGAGCGTGTCATGCATGAAGCCCATATTCCATTTGAAAGTGAAGCCAAGCCCGCCGTCGTAAGGCGGTTTTGTCACAAGCGGATAAGCCGTCGACTCCTCGGCGATTGTGACGACACCCGGGTTCCGGCCGAGCACTGTCGTATTGAGCTGTTTCAGGAAGCGTACGGCCGCCTGGTCGATATTATGCTCGTCCCCGCTTTTCGCGTCCCAATTCTGTCTGCCGTAATTCAGATAAAGCATGGAGCTCACCGCGTCCACGCGCAGTCCGTCCACATGATAGGCCTCAATGAGATTGACCGCGCTGGACAGAAGGAAGCTGCGCACCTCGTTTCTCGCATAATCGAATTCATGCGTGCCCCACTCCGGGTGTTCCCGCCGATGCGGGTTCGCGTGCTCGTAAAGCCAGGAGCCGTCGAAGCGCCTCAGCCCGTGCCGGTCTTTCGGGAAATGTGCAGGTACCCAATCAACGATTACGCCAATCCCGGCCCTGTGCAGCGTATCCACAAACGCCATAAAATCCTGCGGCGTCCCGTAGCGGCTTGTAATTGCGAAAAATCCCGTGACCTGATAGCCCCACGAACCGCCGTACGGATATTCGTTCACCGGCATGAGCTCCACATGCGTGAAGCCCATCTCCAGCACATAGGAAACAAGCTCTCCCGCAATTTCTCCGTAGGACAGCTGTTCCGTCTCCGAACATCCGCGCCATGAACCAAGGTGCAGCTCATAGATCGACACCGGCTCGTGCAGGATATCCTGCGCGGCGCGGCGCTCGAGCCAGTCCGCGTCATTCCAGTCATATGCGGGAAGCGCGATATCCCAGGCCTTCGACGCCGTCGCGGGAGCCGCCTCCGCGTGAACTGCGAACGGGTCGGCTTTGAGGACATACTCGCCGTCCGCGCCGTCCACCGCGTATTTATAATTGTCGCCTTGCTTTACTTCCGGAATCAGGCAGACCCACAACCCCCGGTAGGTTTCCATCGGGTTCCGCGCTCCGTCC
>WRFF01000141.1 GCA_009778945.1 Clostridiales bacterium
CTGACCACCGCGGGGAAAATCACGGTATTGCGATACTCGCGGTATGCGCTGTCAAAATTTCCGCGCGCCGCCTTGCCGGTAAAACTCCGCACGTCCAGTTTGAATGGACAGAGACACCGGCAGGGCGGCGGTTCTTCCTTAAAGCATTTTCTCAGATATTCGTTATATTTTTCGAGATCAGCCATTGATCACAGGGTTTTCTCTCGGGTCGGCGGCAAGTTCGTCAAGATCGTCGTAGAGTTCGGATCCGAGGAACCGGTACGCCGGTTCTTTCTCCTCGCCGCGCGCCTTCGCTTCCAATCCCGCCTTAACTTTGTCCGGCGTCGCGGGCAGATCATAGATCCGCACGCCCACCGCGTCGTGAATGGCGTTGATCACGCACATATGGTTGCCGGACTGGTACAGTTCCGAGCAGCCGCAGGAACCGAACGGCCCCGAAGGCCGCGGATTTTCCGCGTAGAGCACCGTCATATCGTCCGGGATATCCTTGATCGTCGGAACGCCGCAGGCCGCGATATTGTTGTGCTTCCTGACATCCTCGTAGTCTTCGCTAAGCGCAAATCCGATCGTATGCGAGATTCCGCCGTAGGCCTGCCCGTCGACCGAAAGGAAGTTGCCGACAACGCCGACATCGCCCGCGCAGGCGAGATGCAAGACCGTCGTCTTACCGGTCTTGACGTCAACCTCGACCTCCGCGATGAACACGCCGTACATATTCGAAGGCGTCGGGCTGCCGACGCCGGTATTCGGGTCGAGCATCTCAAACGTATCCATCGTATCGGAGACCCCGAGATAATAAGTCGGTATCCCTTCCTTCACCATCTCCTCATAGGTCCGGAAAGTCCCGTCCGGCTTTTTCATCGCTTTGACAAGCTTTTCCGCGGCGTCGATATACGCGTTGCCCGCCATATAGTGGGATCTGCTCGCCGCGGCGATGCCGGTATTGGGGCATTTGTGGCTGTCGTTCATCACGAGGCGGATCTGCTCCGGCTTTATCGCCAGGCCGTTCGACACCAGCGCTTCGTGCGCATGCACCAAAGTCCCGATATCGCCGCCCTGCCCAAGGTCTTCCCAGGTATTCAGGGCCGAGATCGTCCCGTCGGGATTGAGTTCCAGCGCGACTTCGGCGTGATCGTCTCCGACCGTGATATTGAATCCGCCGCAGCAGACGCCGACGCCGTGCGGCTTTTCAGGTGTACTGTCTTTCTTTGCCCGCGCACGCGCTTCCTCGTAATACGGCTCCATCATATCGAAGAGCTCTTCCATCGGATATTCCGGATAGGGACGCGAATTGACGGTCAGATCCCCCGGCTGCGCGACGTTGATCCGGCGAAACTCAAACGGGTCCATGCCCATCTTGTTCGCAAGCATATCAAACAACTGCTCGGAGCAGTGTTCCGCTTCCGGAGAACCGAAACCCCGGTAGGAGACGGCGTTATTGTGATTGGTCGTGGCGACCCGGCTCAGCCCGGTTACGTTCGGGATCTGATAGGGGAATCCGCAGAACCGCGAGAGCTTTTGCAGCATCTCATGCGAAACATCCGGATAGGCGCCGTGGTCCATGCCAAATTCAAATTCAAGCGCCGTGACTTTCCCGCTTTCGTCGCAGGCGAGCCGGCCGTTGCTGTAGCACGCGGAGCGCTTTCCGCTCAAATGCATGAATTCCTCATAACTCATCGTCATCGTGCACGGGCGGTCCGTCAGCATCTGACAGACGATGATGAGGCCGTAGGAAGGCGCGCTTGTGGACCAGCCGAAACTGCCGCCGCTCGTATTCATGATCAGGCGGATCTTCTCGTACGGCAGCCCCGTGCCGTGCTCAAGCCCTCTCCGGTTCCATTCGATGGACATGGATTTGCACTGTACGCACACATTGCCGTCCTCGTCCCAGTAGCTTTGCAGCGTATCGCCTTCGAGGGACATATGCGGTTCGCGCGTCGTGTAAAAGCTTCCAGTCACGGAACAATGCGACTCGCCGATCACTTTATCGGCGGACTCGCCTTTGTAAACCGGTTGGCGCAGATAGACGTTCGGGCTCTCCTCAAAGATGCGGATCGCGTCCGGCGCCGCCGCCTCGATAAAGTTCATATATTCGGGCAGCAGTTCCAGGTCGACCTTGACGGCCGCCGCCGCCGCGCGCGCCTGCTCCTGCGTATCCGCCATTACGACGGCGACGACATCGCCGTATTTTTTGATCGTACCACCTATGGGCGTCAGTATATTGTGCTGCGCCCCGCTGAGCGTCGACCTCGCGTGGACGATCGGCGTGAAATAGATATTGTTGCCCTTGATATCCTTCGCCGTAACGACCCGATAGACGCCGGGCATCTTTTCCGCCTCCGACGTATCGATGGCGAGCACTTTCGCGTGCGAAGAGACCTTTGGCTGCACGATGGCAAGATGAAGCGTGCCCGGAGGCATCTTATATTTCAGATCGTCCCCGTAGTCCAGCAGCCCGCAGGCCTTCCCGATCGCGGTCGGGCGCGGGCGCTTTGTATTGTAGATATGCGCGGGATCCTCTTTAAATTCGATATCCTTCATTGTCTTCTCGCCCCGAAGCACCTCGGCCGCCAGCATGACGGCGTCCACGATCTGTTTGTAGCCCGTACACCGGCAGATATTGCGGTGTTTCTGGAACCAGTCGCGCACTTCCTCGCGCGTCGGCGACGGGTTTTCATCCAACAGCGCTTTCGCGGAAACGATGAAGCCGGGAGAACAGAAGCCGCATTGAATGCCGCCGCAGACAGCCATCGCGAGTTGGAGCGGGTGCAGGAAGTTCGGCGCGCCGATCCCCTCGATCGTCGTAATGCTGCTGTTTTCGGGCACATCCGCCATCTTTTTCACACAGGAGCGAACGACCTTTCCATCCAAAATCACGGAGCAGGCTCCGCAAACGCCGGTCCCGCATCCGACTTTCGTCCCCGTCAACCCGTAGCGCCGGAGCACCTCCGCCAGCGTATCCTTTTCAGGATCAAAAACGAGATGTTTTTCCAGCCCGTTCAATTCTACCGGCACTCTTCGCATTTTCATAATCTTACCTCCGATTCTTTTGCTTTTTATATTTTCTTACTACTTAGACTATTATTTATTCCATCAAAAAACAAGCGCAAAAATCACAAACTTTTATACCAGATTCTGCGCAAAACACCGATCAAAACCGCAGCACCGGTTTTATCACAGCGCCGCCGTGCGCGTCCGCCGCGGCTTTATTGATCTCTTCGAACGGATAGTACCGGATCAGTTTGTCGATCGGGAACCGCCCTTCCTTGTAAAACCGGATAAGTTTCGGAATGAAGAGCCACGGAACGGAGTCGCCCTGCACGATGCCGACAAGCTTTTTGCTTGAGCCCATAAGCGACGACAGCCTGAAATCGAGAGTCCGCGTTCCGGTTGACGCGACCGTCCCGCAGGCCCCTCCCATGCGGAGCGATTCGATCGCCGCCATGAAAAGCGTCTCGACGCCTGTCGTTTCAAAACTGCAATCCGTTCCGCGCCCGTTCGTGATTTCCAGTATCTTTGCCGTGATATCCGGGCCCTCCGCCCCGCCAATCACATGCGTCGCTCCGAGTTCCTTTGCGGCGTCCAGTTTGACAGGGGCCGCGTCGATCCCAATGATTGTAGAACAACCCGCGATCTTTGCGGCCATGACCGCGGAGAGCCCCACCGAGCCGCAGCCGAAAACCGCAATCGTATCACCCGCGCCCGGCTTAAGCACATTCAGAACGGCGCCGGCGCCCGTCTGCAGTCCGCAGCCAAGCGGCCCGAGCATCGCAAGATCGACGTCTTTGTCCACCTTTACGGCGCTCCGCTGATCCGCCACAACCCAGGTCGCGAAACTCGACTGTCCAAAAAAGCAGGACAATTCACGGCCTTCTTCGTCTTTCAGCCGTCTGGTACCGTCCGCATATGCGCCGCCGAAATTCACTTCGCCGCTGCGTACGCACGCGGCAGGGTGGCCGGTCAGGCATGGTTCGCAGACCCCGCAGGAATACGAGCAGAACACGACATGGTCGCCCGGCGACACCATGGTCACGGAATTCCCGATCCGTTCGACAACGCCGGAGCCTTCGTGGCCCAAAACCGCGGGCAGCGGCACGGCGCCTTCGTCTTTTGTAAACAGGTCGTTATGACAGATCCCGCAACCCGCCATCCGGACGAGGATTTCGGTTTCCCTCGGCTCCGCGAGTTCCACGTTTTTGAGTACAAACGACCCTTTTCTTTCGTATACGACAGCCGCCTTTATTTTCATTTCGTTCCTCCTTCCGCGACAGAACAGACGGTGATCTTCTGCGATAACGCGTAATCTCATATTTTTTGTCGAGCATTACGACAATTTATACCGCTTATATATGTAATTTTATCTGTATTTTTCCTTTGAAATTGTATTTAAGTTTGCAGTCATGCACGATTTCCTTTGATACATTCTTCGTAAATCAACCTTTTTCATGAAAGCAGCAATAAATAAAGATGGTTCAGAAAGGAAGGCGTTCGATGATTATTGACGTGCAGCACCATGCGATGCCCCGAAAAGTATTCGAGAAATTTCACGATCCGTCCCTGCCGCCCAAACGGGTATTTATGAACGGCAACGATTTTGTCTTCGTGCCGAAGCTCTGCCTTGTCGAAGAACATCTGGAGGCGATGGACGAGGCCGGCATCGACATGGCCGTGCTGTCCATGTCCCAGTTCGGGAACCTGATGGGCAAGGAACTCTGCCGCGAGATCAACGAGGGGTTCGCGGAGATGGCCCTGAAACATCCCGGCCGCTTCGTTATCGCCGGCTGCTTCCCGCAGGACGACCCGGACGCCGCCGTAGAGGAGATCGAGTATCAG
>WRFF01000142.1 GCA_009778945.1 Clostridiales bacterium
AAATTGTCACTATTTCCGTTTTTTCAGGTTTATAGTGACATTTTGCCTCGAAAGTGCAAGTGTACGTCGTTTTTATTCCTGCTCATTACCCCGCTCCGCTATAATCTTCCGGCAAACATCGCCGGTCGCCTGCACAAGAATCCCATACTCTGCCTCGTGCACGCGCGCCTGCAGCGTTTCGGGCGTGTCGTCCGGCAACACGGGCACGCGCGCCTGCAGAATGATATCCCCATGATCCACGCCGACGTCATCCACATAGTGCACCGTCGCGCCGCTTTCGCTCTCGCCCGCCGCAAGTACCGCTTCATGCACATGCAGGCCGTAATACCCAATGCCGCCGTATTTCGGCAGCAACGCCGGATGGATATTGATCATCCTGCCCGCGTACGCGCTGCAGACGCGCGGCGAAAGAATGCTCATATACCCCGCCATGACGATCAAATCGATCCGCGCCTCTGAGAGCGCCCGCAAAATCGCGTCTGCCCGCGTCCCTGCGTCCGGGAAATCCTGATTGGAAACGACAACCGCCGGGACGCCCGCGCGCTCCGCGCGCGTGAGCGCGTACGCGTCCGTGCGGCTCGAAAGCACGAGCGCGATCTCCGCGGCCTCCAGCCGTCCGTCATTCACGGCATCTATGAGCGCCTGAAGGTTCGTGCCGCTCCCCGACACCATCACCGCAATGCGTATTTTCTCAGTCATTGTTCAGCTCCGCCTCAATCTCCATGATCGTTTGGATATCCTTCGGGCAATTGGTCAATTGATTGACAGGTTGTTCCCTAATTAAATTTGCCAGTCGGGATTTATATTCTCCATCAAATTTCAATTCATTAAACAACTTTTCCTGCGGAATATCTACAGGAATGTGTATGATGTTTTTATCTATTATATTTCCTCCAGCTCATTTTACCTTGTTGGCCCGGATATTTTGCAATAGTCCTTCAATAATAAAACCATTCAATGCATCCCGGTTTTCAGGAACCTTTGTTGTCAATAATCCTCACGCCTTCCCCGGCTTCGACCTCACCAATCAGAGAAGGATCCTCTCCAAGGCCGCGCAGCAATGCGAGCGCTTCTTCCGCTTCTTCCGGCGGGGCTATCGCCATCATTCCGATGCCCATATTGAAGGTAGAGAACATTTCCCCTTCCTCAATGCCGCCCGCTTCCGCGATCGCGGCGAAAATCAGCGGCGGCGTCCATGCGCCTTTTCGGATGCGCACGCCAAGGCCGTCGGGGATCACGCGCGGAATATTCTCAAAGAAGCCGCCGCCCGTGATATGGATCAGCGCTTTCGGCCGCGTCTTTTCGAGCAGCGCCTTTACCTGCTTCGTATAGATGCGCGTGGGCGTGAGCAGCGCGTCCCCGACGGAAACGCCGCCGCCGCCCGGCAGGGGATCCGTGACCCTAAGCCCAGCGCGTTCAAGCAGGACCTTTCGCGCGAGCGAATACCCGTTGCTGTGCAGGCCACTGCTCGGGATTCCGATAATTTTGTCTCCCTCCCGAACGTCATGCCCATCGATAATATGCCGCTTGTCCACGAGACCCACGCAAAAGCCTGCGAGGTCGTATTCGCCCTCGCCGTAAAGCCCCGGCATCTCCGCCGTCTCGCCGCCGACGAGCGCGCACTCCGCGAGTACACAGCCGTCCGCAACACCTTTCACGATCTGCTCGATCTTCTCTGCGGAGACGCGTCCCGTGGCGATATAGTCCAGAAAGAACAGCGGCGACGCGCCCTGGCAGAGCACGTCGTTCACGCACATCGCCACGCAGTCCTGCCCGACCGTGTCATGCCGGTCCATAAGAAAAGCGACCATAAGTTTTGTGCCGACGCCGTCCGTTCCCGCGACGAGCACCGGCTCGTCCATACTCGTGAGATCCGGCTGATACAGGCTGCCAAAGCCGCCGAGCCCTGCGAGCACGCCTGCAGTTCTCGTCCGCTCCACATGCTCCGCCATCCGTTTGACGGCGCGCTCGCCTTCCTTTGTATCAACGCCTGCGTCTTTATAGGTCAGTTTTTCCGCCATACGCTTCTCTTTATTACCTCCATGCTCGCTCATTTGCCTTTGCCTGGATGTTTCCATAACATTTTTTTCTCATTCATGCTCATTTTAAGCGCCATCTTCTGTCAAAATGTCACTAAACGCTAAATAATGCGGGATATGGTGACAAATATTGTCATTAAACAAAGATTTTTTGCTCTATAATGACATTTTAGCCCATTTTAACATGAGAAAATGCAGTTTTATGCCGGTTAAACAGCCAAAATTGTCACTATTTGTGCTTTTTGGGGTCTTTAGTGACACTCGTACTTCAAAAGCTCTGTTCCGATCAAATTTCAAACCATAACTCCGTGCGGCGACGTGTATGCTCGGAGAAAAACGGTTTTATTTCCCGAGCACAGCGAGCAGGAGCACACGCGGCGCCGCGCGGCTACTGTTATTCTTTTGTCACACGCTGCAGCACTTCCTGATAGGTTTCCTCAACGTGTCCGAGGTCTCGGCGGAAACGGTCTTTATCCATTTTTTCGTTCGTTTCCACATCCCAGAGGCGGCAGGTGTCCGGCGAAATCTCGTCTGCAAGCAGCACAGTCCCGTCCGGCGTTACGCCGAATTCGATTTTGAAGTCGATGAGTTTCAGCCCTTTTTCGAGGAAGAACGCCTTTAGGATTTCGTTGACTTTATGCGCGTAGCTTCGCACTGTTTCAAGCTGCGCCTCCGTCACAAACCCGAGCGCGAGCGCATGGTCGTCGTTGATCAGCGGGTCGCCGAGATCGTCGTCCTTGTACGAAAACTCCAGCGTCGGACGCAGCAGCGCCGTGCCCTCGGCGACGCCGTAACGCTGCGAAAACGAGCCGGCCGCGACATTGCGGATGATGACCTCAAGCGGCAGGATCTTCACAGCTTTTACGACCGTATCACGGTCGGAAAGCTGTTCGACGAAATGCGTCGGCACGCCCTTTCCCTCAATAAGGCGGAAGAGGAGGTTGGACATTGCATTGTTTACAACGCCCTTGTCCGCGATCTGGCCCTTCTTCTGCCCGTTGAATGCAGTCGCGTCGTCTTTGTAGCTGACGATGTACAACGCCGGGTCATCCGTCGCATATACTTTCTTCGCTTTGCCCTCATAAATCTGTTCCTTCTTCGCTGTCATTTTTTCACCTCTGCTTTCTACTGACACAATTAAATAAATTGCTGTTCACACCGTCACGTCTAATACCTTTGTTGCCGGCGGGGTTCGCCTTCCGTTACCACAAAAATTCGCTACCGTTCACAGCTCAACCGGACATAAAATGCCGAAAATTCGGTCGGACACCCCACAATACACGAAAGAGAACGAGTTTTGCAATTTTTTGCATTTTTTTCGAAATTCCATGCAAAAGATTTTTCCGCCATCAATCCCGAATCGAATTGGGGGCGTGAACAGTAACAACAATTATACGGTTTCTCCATTAACCATCCGGTTTTACCGCATGGAAAGAAACCGTGAAATATGCTCGACTTTGATCGCATATTATTATTATTTATCACGCGCGTTCTTCCTGAAACGAAGCGTCGGCCTGCAGCACTTCGCGTTCCATATTGGCCTTGAATGTGTACATCGCTTCGCGCAGCGCCGGGTATTTCACGGACAGAACCTGCACCGCGAACAGCGCCGCATTTTCAGCGCCGTCGATCGCGACCGTCGCGACCGGCACGCCCTTCGGCATCTGCACCATCGACAACAGTGAGTCGAGCCCGTCCAGCGTGCTGGACAGGACCGGCAGCCCGATTACCGGTAGCGGCGTGTAGGCCGCAAGCACGCCGCCGAGATGCGCCGCCTTGCCCGCCGCCGAGATAATCACTTCGATACCCTGCTCCTCCGCGCTGCGTGCAAACACGGCCGCCGCCTCGGGCGTGCGGTGCGCGGAGATGATATGCGTTTCATACGCCACCGAAAACCCGTCCAGCGTTTTCTCCACACGCTCCACGACCTTGTAGTC
The DNA here is from genome assembly GCA_009778945.1 of Clostridiales bacterium. GTDB lineage: Bacteria > Bacillota > Clostridia > Peptostreptococcales > Anaerovoracaceae > WRFF01. Next base: position 3,977 of record WRFF01000142.1, read on the forward strand.
GCTTTTGCTGCCCATCACGATTCCGACTTTCATAATGACCTCCTTCTTTTCACTCTCTCATTATTTCATAAATAACATGGATTAAATATCAAATATTTGCGAAAACATAAGTCAAGTCTTTGCGCATGCTGTCTGCATAATCCGCTTTCCATCGAATATCCATCCGTACTTATTCAAAATACCGCACGCCCGACGCAAAGATCCCCGCGTCATAGTCGCCCGGCACGTTGAGATAAAGCCCCGGCGCATTCCGCTCCGAGTGGCCCATGCGCCCGAAGACGCGCCCGTCCGGCGAAGTGAGGCCTTCGGCCGCAAACGCCGACCCGTTTGGATTGTACCGAATGTCATCCGTCGGGCGGCCGTCCAGATCCACATACTGCGTCGCGATCTGTCCGGCGGCGGCCAGCGCCGAAAGCGCGGACTCCCCGCAGACAAAACGGCCCTCCCCATGCGAGATCGGGACCGTGTGAATGTCGCCGACCGATGTATGGGCGAGCCAGGGCGAAAGAACGGACGCGATGCGCACGCGCACCAGTTTGGACTGATGACGGCCGATCGTATTGTACGTCAGCGCCGGCGCGTGTTCGTCAGGATCCGCAATTTGTCCGCCCGGAAGCAATCCGAGTTTCACGAGCGCCTGGAAGCCGTTGCAGACGCCGAGCATGAGCCCTTCCCGGCGTTCCAGCAAATCGGCGACCGCGTCTTGCATCCGGGGATTGCGAAAGACCGCTGCGATAAGTTTCGCCGAACCTTCGGGCTCGTCGCCTCCGGAAAACCCGCCGGGGATCATGATGATCTGACATTTTTTGATCTCTTCCGCC
>WRFF01000143.1 GCA_009778945.1 Clostridiales bacterium
GCGTCGCTGTCCGAGGCGTTCCGATTCGCTTCAAAGGGCTATGATGTGACGGTCGCTTATGACGGCACGCTTCTGCCTGAGGCGCGCGGGCTCATGCCGGACGCGGAGATCGAAGCGGATATCGCGGATCTCTTCGGCGGGGTGGATGTCGCATGGGAGCCTGTTATGCACGGCGGCGCTTCTGCAGGAGGCGCTGTTTCCTTTGACGGATTCGACAAGTCGAGTCCCGCTTTGGATGAACACATTGAATGTGACGTCGCTTCGCTCCGCAGCTGCTTAGGATATGAGACGACTCCGTCGTCCAGCTTGTCGCTGCGCTCCACAGCAACCACTCCCGAAATGGTGATTGAAGCAGCAAATGAGGCTGAACGTTGCCTTCTCTGCAACTGCTCGCTCTGCATTGACGCTTGCACGATGATCCGGTATTTCAAACAAAACCCGAAACGCATTGCGGCCGATCTCGGCGTGACGGTGCTTCCGGTGGAAGGCAAAATTCAACGCGTGGCTTCGCGCATGATCCATTCCTGCAACCTCTGCGGGCTCTGTACGACGGTCTGCCCGGTATCCGTGGATACCTGCGAAGCGATGGAAAGCAGCCGTCATATCCTGAAAGACAGCGGCCATATTCCCCCCGCTTTCCATAATTTCTGGATGGAAGATCTTGCGTTTTCAATGTCGGAAGAAGCGTACGCGGTGATCGCGCCCGAAGCAAAACCGCCGCTTCTCTTTTTCCCGGGCTGCCAGCTCGCGGCTTCGCTGCCGGACACGGTGACCCGAACCTACGAAGCGATTCGCAAAGAAACGCCTGGCGCGGCGATGATTCTCGGCTGCTGCGGCGTGCCCGCGGACTGGGCGGCTGAGACGGAAGTTTTTGCGGACGTGACCGCGCGGCTTCGCGCGGACTGGGAAGCGCTCGGTAAACCCGAGGTTCTTTTCGCCTGCGCCACCTGCCAAAAAACCTTTGCGAAGACGCTGCCGGAAGCACGTGGGCGTTTGGTTTACGAATGGCTGGAGACAAAAGAGACAAAATCAGACCGTCCCCTTTTGTCTCCAGCAGTTGTCTACGACCCCTGTGCGGCGCGTGAAGACGCATCCGGGCGTGAGGCGGTACGCGCGCTTGCACGCGCTGCAGGATTTGACCCGCATGAGATTGATGCGCACGGCGAGGAGGCTGCGTGCTGCGGTTTCGGCGGCCATATCTATCCGGCCAATCCCCGGCTGCTCGGTGACATTTTGAAGGAGCGCACAGAGGCTTCTCCCCTGCCCTATATAACCTACTGCGCGAACTGCCGCGACCTCTTTCTATCGCAGGGCAAAGACAGCCGTCATATCCTCGAATTGCTTTTCTCTTCGCCCGGGGAAATGTCTGCCGCGGAAGCGTCCGCGGAAACGACGGATTTTTCTCAGGAACAAATTCTTCCGTCCCTCACGCAGCGCCGCGAAAACCGGCGTTTGCTGAAACAGCGGTGGGGAACTCCTGACATATTCGGGCTTTCGGAGCCGCCCGAGGCGAATTTTCCGGTTCTTGCCATCTCTCCGAAACTGGAGCGCAAAATGGATCGGCTGCTTTTGCTGCGCGAAGACATCGCAGCAGCTGTCATGCATTGTGAACAGGAACAGGCATATATCACGGATCCGGACGGACTGCGCACCGGCAGTTTCCGTGCGCGCGTCCTGACCGTTTGGGTAACGTATGAAGTTTCGCCGGACAGAACTTTCATCCTGCACAACGTCTATACGCATCGCATGCAAATCGACGGAGGATCCTTTACCGCCGGCGTCTCATCCGAAGCGGTTGGCGTTGTACCGGAAGCGATTGTGTTGACTTGTGGCAAATGCAACGTTCCGTTTGAGCTGATCGAGACGAAATTTTCTTATCTCGGCCACGTGTTTTCCCATCCGGTTCCGCGCTGCCCCGTCTGCGGGCAGGTCCATATTCCCGAATCCCTCGCGACCGGCAAAATCGCCGAAGTCGAAACGACGCTCGAAGACAAATAAGACGAAACAATCAACCTGAAATGGCACAAAATTTCGGTTGTGGACGAATTTGTCATCAAAATAACCGAAAATTGAAGAAAAACAATATTATTCGAGGAAAAATTCGTCCATAACCGAAAAAATCTGCCAAAATCCTGCTATATAAGAGAAAATATTCCATAATTCTGTTATACTTCTGTCATGGACGTAATTATCAGTCATGAATCGGCTTTGGAATATTGGCGCTTGCATGGGAGCGCCAATATTGACACTGCCGCCAGGCTGCGGCGGAAGACTCTGCCGACAAGCCTTCCGGATATTTTCGATATACGCGCCAAAATCCCTCCGGATTTGTCCTATCCGATCAACTTGATGGTAAACAGCCCGAATGCCAGACGGAGATCAAAGACCATCCGGCCGCATGTGTGCACGGCTTCTATTCCGGACTGGAGTTTTACAAACATCGGCGGTGGAATTGCGGTAAGCACTCCCGCGTTCTGTTATTTTCAAATGGCCGGCGAACTGCCGCCGATCAAACTGATAGAGCTTGGATATGAATTATGCGGATCCTATTCTTTGGCCGCCGTGAACGAATACACCCCGGGGCTTGAAGCTGCCGATAAAACCTCGTATGGTCATCCGCCGCTTACAAACACAAAAGCGCTCAGAAATTTTGCGGCCCGCATGGAAGGTGTGAACGGACAGAAAAATGCTCACAGGGCTTTGCGTTATGTTGCGGACAGATCCGCGTCGCCAATGGAAACAATCCTTGTTATGCTTTTGACTTTGCCCAATAAACTTGGGGGCTGCGGGCTCCCTGTGCCGGAGCTTAACAAGCGTATCGATATGGGTAAAGGTGTCCTCAAAAAATCGGATAAATCGTACTATGTTTGCGATCTTTTCTGGCCGGAGGCCAATCTTGCGGTAGAGTATGACAGCGACTTTTACCATACGGGCGCAAATCGCATAGCCAACGACTCAAAGAAACGTCTTGATCTTGCTGTACTCGGTATCGATGTGATCACGGTGACCCGCAGACAGGTCCGCAATGCTTTGGAGTTTGAGAACCTGGCAAGGCTGATAGCAAGGACGCTGGGAAAACGATTGCGATACGGAATGCCGCAATTGCTGAAAGCCCAACACGAACTTCGCAGCCTGCTATTGTGAGCGGCAGGCGGTGCAAAGCGGCGGCTTCCGAACCTTATCGAGACAACGCTCGAAGACAAATAGTGCGAAAATAGTAGACCATTTCCTGTTCTTTTATGTTCCAATTCTGAATATTTCCCAAGTCCTGTACAGAAGGTTTTCGCATGATATACTTCTCTCATAATCCACCGAATAAATTCGGTAAAAAACGAAACTGTTCGGAAATAAGATGACGCGCAATGGGTTGCGCAAATTGGAATGAGCAAAAAATGCTCATTATTGAAACGGAACCGGCATAAAGGAGATAGAGCAATGGGTGAGAGACTGAAAGACAAAGTATGCATCATTACAGGCGCGACGTCCGGTATCGGCGCCGCAGCGGCGGAATTGTTTGCGGAGGAAGGCGGAAAGGTCGTTTTCGCAGGCCGGCGCCAGGAAAGCGGCCAAAAAATCGAAGCAGAACTGAGGGCGAAGGGATACAGCGTCAAATTTGTACGGACCGACATCACGGTCAGCGCGGATCTCGAAAATCTTGTCGCGCAGGCCTTGGAAACGTACGGGCGTATCGACGTGCTTTTCAACAATGCGGGCATCACCAATTATCAACTTCTCGCAGACATGGATATGGAAAGGCTCGACCAAATCATGAATTCCAATTTCCGTGGCATGGCGGAACTCATCAAGCTTGTCGTTCCGCACATGATCGAACAGGGAGGCCCCGCGTCGATCGTCAATACGGCCTCAATCGGAGCGATCGTCGGCTCGCGTACGCTGACCGGTTACTGTGCGTCGAAAGGCGCGGTCAAGCAGTTTTCAAAGGCCTGCGCCCATGAATTCGGGGAATACGGTATCCGCGTCAACTGTCTTGAGCCGGGCCTGACGCTGACGGATATGACGATCCACGATCCGGAGTTTCTTGAAATGGCCAGCGCGCATATCACGCTGAACCGAGGCGCGCAGCCGCGGGAGATCGCCTATGGCGCGCTCTTCCTTGCGTGCGACGAATCGTCGTTTGTCACGGGCACTGAACTTATCATGGACGGCGGTTTCACAAGCTGCATGTAAGCGTATTTTTTTCTGCGAATAATGTGAAGGGAAAAGGAGGTCATCATGTACAGGAACAAAGCGGTAGAAGACTGGGTGGCAGAGATGGCGGCTTTGACCAAACCGGATGAGATCATATGGATCGACGGATCGAAGGAAGAGCGGGAATGCATTGAGGCGACGGAGATCGCCGCCGGCAATATGCTGCGCTTGAATCAGGAGAAGCTCCCTGGCTGCCTCTATCACCGGACGGCGGAGAACGATGTGGCGCGCGTGGAGAACCTGACATTCATCTGCACGCGGGAAAAAGACGACGCAGGCCCGACGAATAACTGGATGAGCCCGGACGAGGCTTATACGAAACTCGGCGCGCTGTTTGACGGTTCGATGAAGGGCCGGACGATGTACGTCATCCCCTATCTTATGGGGCCGCCGTCATCGGAATTTTCCAAGGTCGGGATTGAACTGACGGACAGCGCTTATGTGGTGCTCAATATGCGCATCATGACGCGCATGGGAAAAGTAGCGATGGACTATCTCGGGGACAGCGAGGTTTTTGTCAAAGGGCTGCACAGCAAGCTTGAC
>WRFF01000144.1 GCA_009778945.1 Clostridiales bacterium
ATATCGCCTGCGATGTCATCTTCTTCGAGTTTGGTGTTGACCGGCAGGATGATGTTCGCCATAAGCGCTTCGTTTTCCAGCCACGGATGCTGCGCCCACATGAACTCGATGTCGGGATGCTGCATAGCCTGGATGTACTGGTTTCCGCCGTTCCAGCAGGTGATCCACGACGGGGAGTCGGTCCACACGGCGTGGATTTTCGAGCAGCCTTCCATCGGATAAAAACGATGGATGAACTGGTCTTCGCGCGGCGCCGTCTCGGACTGGCAGCCCCACCAATCGCATTTTCCTTCCAAAATAGCTTTCGGCACATAGGTCTTGGGCAGGGAAGGGTCGTTGAGATCGGAAGGATGGCCGCCCGTGTAGGCTGTACGCAGGTTCGGTACGCGCAACGGTTTGGGCTGTGCATACTGGTCCGGGAAGTCGAACAGGCCCCATTCGATCATCTTGACCTGGTTGATACCCGGTTTGCCGAGGCCCTGCATGGACAGGCAGATATTCTGCAGGCGCGCCGGCTCGGTGGCGTAAGGCCCGCGGATGCCGGGGCCGCCGTTCCCGATGACGACGCTTGTGCGTTTGGACGCCCATTCTCTGGCCAGCGCTTTGATAATACGCGCTTCCACGCCGCAGATCGGGGCCGCCCACTCGGGCGTCTTCTCGATACCGTCCTCTTTGCCCATGACATAGTCCTCATAGGCTTCTACACCGACAGCGTGGGACTTGAGGTACTCCTTGTCATACGTGCCTTCTTTGAACCAAACGTTCGTGATCGCCAGATAGAGCGCCGCGTCCGTATTGGGCAGCACCGGAATCCAGCGGTCGGCGTGCACGGCCGCCGCATAGTTGAGGTCGGGATGAATATAGATCTGCTTAATTCCGAGTTCCGAATACCAGTAGGAGAGCCGGCTCGGAAGCTGGCCCTGCCAGCCCCAAGGCGTGGTTTCCTGGTCGCAGCCCCAGAAGAGCAGAAGTTCGCAGTTTTCAGCCACATCGAGCAGCAGGTTGCTTTGCTTGCCCTGGCCTACGGGCTCGCAGCCCCAGAAATGCTTGCTTCCCCACCACCAGCCTTCCCAACTGTCCGGCTGCCGGATCTGAAGCGTGTACCCGCCCCAGAGAGGCAGGAGTTTGCGCCCTGCGCCGTGGCAGGCCTGCACGACTTTGTTTTCGCCATGCTGGTCGCATTGGTAAAGGAGGCAGGTCGGGCCATAGGCTTCCTTCAGGCGGTTCATTTCTTTCGTGATGGTGTTGAGGGCCTCTTCCCAGGAAATGCGGACATATTTGCTCTTGCCGCGGTTTTGCGTATTGCGCCCGCCGGGGCCGGTCGAGCCGGGAGCGCCGTTCGGGTCCCAGTCAACCCGCTTCATCGGAAAACGCACGCGGGCAGGCGAGTATACCCGCTTTTTGTACGCAATAGAATAGGGTGGAATCAGCGTTTTCATGCTGGGTTCGAAAGTATTGCCGCGCACCTCGAACTTCCACGGATTCATGTCCTTCTCGGGGTCGTACTTCCAGTCATAATGCATTGGCCTGATGCGGACGATCTTGCCGTCCTTCACGTCGACCATGGACGCATTGGAACCGTTTTCCGGTACCCCGCAGAAGCTAATGTCGCGAATCAGCGTTTTCTCGCCGGATTTGCTGTTCTTGCTTCTATCCTCTGCCATATAACACTTATTACTCCTCTCTTTGCTTTTGCCTTTCCGCGAACGGGAAAGCAGGTCAAGAATTATTATTTACGTACACTATAAAACGCTTGCAGCGCGAAAGTCAACTGTTTATTGGTATTTTGCCCAATTTTTTCGAAAATCTGCTTATTTTTTCCCGTAATTTTTCGTTTTTGATGTGATATCATACGAAAAATTCTCTCCCATTCCGGTCGGACAGAAGCTTGCAACGCCAGTAAACATGGCTTTTGGCGCGATTTGAAAGGGTTTTTGCGGCCTTCCTACAGATCGTAATAGTCGCTCGGATCGTCTGAGTCGATGGAATCGCCCGAAAACTGGTTCAAAACGTTTGTCGCGACGCGCGCGCTGGCCGTGAGGGCCGAGAGGATTTTGTCCCAATACGTGATGACCAGGAAGACCGCGGTGCCGATCAGGACGATCGCCGCCCCGATTGCGAACATGTTTTTCATAAATTTTGTCATATCACACCTCCAAAAAGTTTCGACAATGATAGTATAACGTATTCTTTACTAAAATCCAAGATTCGACTGGATTCTGATACCGCCGTAAAGGACGGAGGGAAGCAGGATCATCACCGCGTAGACGGTATTCAGGCGGATATTGGCGCCTGTGGAGAGCGACATCGCGCGCACGCGGCGCTCCGGGGCGAAATCCGTCCCGAGAAGGGCCGTCTCCATCGGGATCAGCCACAGACAGAGCAGGGGCGCCATCCAAAGGTTTACGAGGCCGAAACGGACGATCGAGAGGGCTGCCGCCACGGCTAAAGCTACCGCGAAGAGGGCGCCGTGCAGCCGCTTTGTCACGGTGCGGCCGAAGCGTGTCGGAAGCGTATGGCGTTCCGAAGCGATATCCTTCTCGATATCACAGGCGTTGTTTGTCAGCATGATGAGCCCGATGGTAAGGATGAGAGGAACGCTTGCGAGCAGCGCGAAAGGCGTCAGGCGCCCGGTGAACGCATAGAAGCAGGCGACCGGGATGACGCCGCCCATCACAAGGCCGGAGAGCAGTTCGCCGACAGGCGTATAAGAGAGCGGCACAAAGCCGTAGGAGTACGCGAAGACGACCGCCGCGCCGACTGCGCCGAAAATCAGGAGCTGAGGGCCTACGGTAAAAAGCGCGTAGAGCCCGCAGAGCAGCGCAAGCAGGATAAAACCGCCGCCGATGACAAAGGCGAGCACCGGCTCGTAATCGTGGTAGAGGATCGAGGCGTCCGTCTCATCCAGGCAATTATCCCTCTTGTCCACGCCTGCGATGAAATCCGAATAATCGTTCAGCGTATTGACTGCGCACTGCAGGCAGACGGACGTACCGAGCAGGGAAAAGAAAAGCGGAAAGGAAAAGCGGTGATCCGCCGCGATTGCGAGCGCAGCGGCCACGACAACCGGCATCACGCTCGCCCCCCACGTCTGCGGCGCCGCGAGCTCAATAACGGCCCGAAGCGTCAGGCGGCGAAAACCTTTTCTGCGGATACAGCCGGCAAATTCGCTCGGAACCAGTTTTAACGCATACAAATTGGACTTGCTTTGCTGCATGATATTACCGGTCCGGAGGCAATTCGTCGAGCTCGGCCATTGTGAATACCGGACCGTCCAGACAAACGTATTTGCTTCCGATATTGCAGCGTCCGCATTTGCCGATGCCGCATTTCATGCGCATTTCCATCGTCGTGATGATGTCCGGCGCCTGGAAGCCCAGTTTGGCGAGGCTTTCGAGCGAAAGGCGGATCATAATCGGCGGCCCGCAGACGATGCAGGCGCAATTTTCCGGCGAGAAGCGCTTCTCTTCGAGATAGGCCGGTACGAAGCCGACATGGCCGTCCCAGCCGTCCTCCGGCACATCGATCGTCACATGCACCGACGTCTCTTTCGGCCAGTTCTCAAAAAGATCCTCTTTGAACACGAGATCGCCGGATGTGCGTGAGCCGTACAAAATGTCTATTTTACCATAATCTTTTTTATGTTCCAGCGCGTATCGGATAAAGGAACGCAGAGGCGCGAGGCCAATGCCGCCGCCGACGAAGAGCAGATTCTTGCCTTTCAGCCCGTCGATAGGGAAATGGTTTCCGTAAGGGCCGCGGATCAGCACAAGGTCGCCTTCCGCAAGTTCATGCATGGTATCCGTGAGCTCGCCGACCCGTTTGACCGACGATTCGATCCAGTCCTCGCCCTGCGCCGTAATCGAAAACATCGCTTCGCCCACGCCGGGGACGGAGATCATCGCGAGCTGCCCCGGCAGCGGCGCGAAAGGTTTTCCGCCTTCCGGCGTTTTGAGCCGGAACGTTTTGACGTCCGGGGTCTCGTCCGTGATCCTGTCGATGAGGCAGGGCGTCGGGACCAACGGGTTTTCCGGGCAGGCGCAGTCATGGTTTACGATGGATTTTTGAGTCATAGCGTACCTCCCCATTCGATGACGCGCGTGATGTCGAGTCCCTGTGAACAATTTTCGATACAGCGTCCGCAGCCGACGCAAAGCGTCTTGCCATAGCGCTCGTCAAAATAGGAGAGCTTGTGCAGGTAGCGGTTGCGCAGGCGCTGCGTCTTCATCCAACGCGGATTGTGGCCGCCGGCCATCAGCGAATATTTCGGGAACAGACAGCTGTCCCAGCTTCGGAAAGCGTCCGCAGCCGTCCCTTCCTTTTCAAACGCGATATCAAAGCAATAACAGGTGGGACAGACGTAGGTGCAGCAGCCGCAGGCCATACAGGGTTCCGAAAACCGCGTCCACTGTTCGTCGTCAAAATTCCGCACAAGCTTCTCCGCGAGATCGTCCGGCTTTTTTACGGAGAGGGTACAGGCGGGCGTTTTGGGCTTTTTCGGCTCTTTTTTCTCCAATAGCTTCTCCCAGAGCGCCAAAACCGCCTCTCCTTTTTCCGTTTTCGCTTCGCAGATCATGCCGCTTCCGTCATCCGCTTCCGTAAGCAGGACGTCCGCGCCCGCCGCGTCTGCCGGGCTTCCGCCCATCGAATCGCAGAAGCAGGCCGGGGAGGGGATCTCGCGGCAGGCGAGGCAGACAATCGTCAGCGCCTCGCGCCGGGCCGCGTAACCGGCGTCCACATAG
>WRFF01000145.1 GCA_009778945.1 Clostridiales bacterium
CCGCCCTTCGCCATCGTATGCGCGTTGTCGATGACAGGTTTGTCAAAATACGGCCAGCGCGGGATCTCTGCGCTGAACGGGTGACTCAAGTCAACAAATACTTTCTTTCCCATGGTTTGATTCCTTTCTTTTCTTTTGGCACTCACATTTGGGGCGTTACCGATTTCCCGGTTCGGCCCGTTCCAAATACTGACGATACTTATAATTTACATAATACTTAATTATGTAAAATTCACGCGGATTATTTCAAATCCTTTGTGACTTTGATAAGGAATTCACGCAAGGCGCGATTCCGTTCCGTGGCCTGCTCCGGCGTCCATTTCTGATAGCCTTCCCCGGTCTTGAACCCGATTTTTCCTTCCGCGACGAGCTTCTCAAGCAGCGCGGACGGCTCGTGGTTGTCGGCGAGGTAGGGAATGACGCCGCGCTGGATATTCAGGGACAAATCCGTCCCGATCATATCGACGTTTTCGAGTACGCCCATATGCGGCCAGCGCAGGCCCGGGCCGTAACGCAGCGCTTCGTCCACGGTCGCCGCGTCGGCGATGCCGTTTTCGACCATGTACAGCGCTTCCCGCCACAGCGCGTGCTGCAGGCGGTTCGCCACAAAACCCTGCACATCCTTCATGCATTTGACGGGTTTTTTGCCGATTTTCTTCAGATACTCGTAGGTCTGGCCCATGACGTCCATGGATGTCTCTTCGCCCTTAACCACCTCTACAAGCGGAATAAGATACGGCGGATTCCAGAAATGCGTGCCGATGACGCGGTCTTTTTTCTGCGTCTTCTGCGCGATTTCCGTGATGCTCATGACCGAGGTGTTCGTCGCCAGGATCGTGTCCGGCCGGCACAGCGGCTCGATATCGCGGAACGTATCCTGCTTGATCTCCATGACCTCGGGTACGCATTCCACAACGAGATCCGTACCGGCGAGCGCCTCTTCCATATCATCCGTGAAGCTGATCCGGGACAGGACCGCACCCGCTTCCTCCTCCGTCATCGCGTCGTTCTCGATGAGAATATCCAGGTTTGCGCGGATACCGTCAAACGGGTTTTGCTTCTTGGACCGCGAGCGCAGGACGACCGAAGTATCCTTGTCCTTTGCGAAAACCTGGCAAAGCCCGTTTCCCATAAGGCCGGAACCCAATACTGCTACTTTTTTGATTTCCATAACGATCTCTTCTTTCTATGCCGGCGGGTACTGGATGATGACGAGCACTTCGCAGACCGCGCGGCCTTCGTTGATCATTTCGCGGCCTTCGTTCGGCCCCATGTACAGCGAATCCCCTTTCTGCAGATGGAAGGTTTCGTCTTTGCCCTTCACCGTCATTTCGCCCTTGAGGATGTAATACACTTTTTCGTTGGGGCTGTTTTCCGCATACGCCCATTCCGCGCCGCCGCCGGGCAGGAAGAACGATTTGCCGACCCAAAATGTCTGAATGCCGGTCTCATCCTTGCCCTGAAGGCGGAAAGCCGTCATATTGAAATGGCCCGGCGCCGCGTAGGAATTTACGTCTTGAATGGAAACTTTTTTCATTTTATACCTCCTTGGATCTACACGCCTGCCTTGCGGCAGTTTTAACAAATATAATAGTGCAATTTTCATGCCAATTCGAATGTTATATGAAAAAAAATTATAAGCATATTTACACTTGAAAATTCAACGTACGCAAATCAACCAACAGTACAATCAGAGATTGAATTAAACCAAGCTGAAATTTTTAATTCATTATTAAATCGAAAATAAAAAACTTATAATTTAAAATTGAATCCGGGTTTTAAATCATCTGTGAATCCCGGCCCCGTCACAGCATAAAATCACCGTTGATCTGCAGGATGCGCATCGACAGCATGATATGGGACAGCGTAAATTCGTCAGCAAGATCCACGCCGGTCAGCGCGACAATCTGCTTCAGGCGGTAATATAAGGAATTGCGATGAAGATACAACCGTTCCGCCGCAAGCCCCGTATCGCCGAAACAATCCGTAAAAACCTTCAGCGTCGCGAGCAAATTCATCTTTTTCTCCCGGTCGTGCTGGAGCAGGATAAAGACCGCCGGGTGACAAATCGCCATCCTCGCCTCACGGTCCCCGAAGCGTTCCAGCACATCGTACCCGACCACTTCATTGTAAAGGAAATAGCGCGGGGCCTGCGTTTCCGGGTCCGCGATGGCCAGCGGGCCGAGGCGCGCCGAAGCGACAGCCTGCTGGAAAAAGAGCGGCAGTTTTTCCGGATTGGAAAATTCCAGGGACAGGCCGATCGTGACATGGAATTCGCCGAGATAAAAGCCGATCATCCGCACGAGGTCCTCGCGCAGCTCCTCATCGTAAGCGCGGTTCAAAATGAGAACGATATTGGAACCGTCCGCGAAAGCGAAGCTGTTTTCTATGTTTGTCATGATGAGCTCCATAATGCGCGGCAATAAAACCGGATTCGCTTTCGTGTTGACGTCCGTGACCGTGTAAGCGACCACATAGCGCCCTTCCTGCAGCCCCAACTGCGAAAACGCGGTCTTCGTCAATTCAGCGTCCGCAATGCTTCCGTTCAAAATGCCCAGGAAGAGATCGTTGTCAAGGCTCTTCTGGCGGGATTTCGACTGGGTGGCCTGACGCGCGAGCGCGACGCTCCAAAGTTCCGTCAGCGCTTCCACAACATCCATCATACCGGGCGTAAAGGTCGTCGCGACCTCAATGCAGGAAAAGAAGCCAACAATTTCACCATCCACTTTGATCGTCGAGTAAAGGGTACGGTGCGCGAGAAATTCAAACCGGTGGATGATCGGCCTCGGGGAGATCGCGGAGCTTTCGACCGCAACGTTTCCGTTCAGCATCGCGTAGATATAGTCCGCCGAATGATGCCCGCTCTGCTGCATAAAGATATATTCGTTGTCTTTGAAGCCTTCCGTCGGATAATCTTTCAGGCGCGCCAGCGTGCGGTAGCTTGAGTCATCGATGAAGATCGGGTTTTTCACGAGCGGGAACGCCGACTCAAGCACCGTCTCTATCGACGCCCCGAGCGCAATCAGCCGGTACAGCGACTCAAACTGCTCGGTGTACTGGACAAAGCAGGCGCGGACCAGATTGAAAAGTTCGTCACGGCCCACCGGCGCCGTAAGCAGGGAATACCCGCCGACCGCCTGCAGATGCTCCCCGTGCGGAACAAGCACATGCGCCGCGTATTGGGGGGCGAGCTCAAATTCCTCCTTCGTTATTATATAGAGAAAGTCGTCGTCGGCCGCTTCGCCCTCACGATAGAAGCGCACATCCCGGTATTTCTTTCGGACATTTCCCAAAATCGTCAATTGAATGGACATGTCCGCAAAATAATCTTTCAGAATCTCCGGCGTTATATACATGGCGCTGAACCTCACTTCCAACTATATATTATGAAAAAAACATGGGCGCGTTCGTGGCATTGCGTTGTGCCGTTTCACAAATACGCGCAGAATCTTTGTGCGGCGCGCGCTTGTGCTTGGAAGCGCGTCTGATTATGCTGTTCTTAGAATATATCACAATAATCCGGGAATGCAAGCGAAAGCTCAACCGACCCGAATTTTGTTGCAGATTCACAAAACGAGAGGAAACAGAAAAAATGAAGAACCCATTAGACATGTTTCGCATAGCCGAGCCGACAGGAGTGATTGACAAATTGATGTTCGGCGGCACGATCTTCGCGCTCGACAAAATGCTTGCTGTGCTCGGAGGCGCTTTCCCCGCGTTCCAGGAGGAGCTTGCCAAGCACGACGCCGCGGTGCAGTTGAAACTGCGCGACGACTCTTTCGGGCGGCTCTTCGTCTTCAAGGACGGCGCCGTGACGGCGAAGACCGGCGTTTTCCCAAAAGCGGATCTCACCATGGTCTTTGAGAATTGGGAAATTGCACGAAAGCTGACGTTTGTAATCCGCAACCAGATGGATTTTGTGAACGCTGCGAAAAACAACAATTTGCAGCTTCTCGGCCCGGACAGCCTGTCCGACTGGTTTTCAGGCCTTCTGCTCAAGGTCTTCGCGGCGCCGGTCCTTTACGGCGGCGCCTACGGCACAAAGATGCCGAACGGCGAGATGCGTTATGTGAACGGCTCGAACGGCGGCGCCGTCTTCGTGTATGTGAAAAACGGGCGCATCGTGCGCATCACACCGCTTGAGCTCGACAAAAGCGACGCGGAAGCCTGGACGATCGAAGCAAAGGGAAAGAAATTCACGCCGCCGCGCCGCACCACCGTTTCGCCGCATACGATGTCCCTCAAATCGCTTATTTATTCGCCGGACCGTATCCTTTATCCGATGAAGCGCGTCGACTTCGACCCGAACGGGGAACGCAACCTACAGAACCGCGGGATCTCCGGTTACGAACGCATCAGTTGGGAGGAGGCGGCCACGATCGTCGCGGACGAGATCATGCGCGTGCGCACGACCTACGGCGCGGGGTCGATCTTCCACACGTCCGGCAGCCATCATACATGGGGCAATGTCGGCTACTACACGAGCTGCACGCGCCGCTTTTTCAACTGCCTCGGCGCGACCTTCGACGCGCGCAACCCGGACAGTTGGGAAGGCTTTGCGTGGGGCGCCGTCCATCATTACGGCGGCAGCGCCAGAAACGGCGGCGCCGAGTACTACGGCACCGTTGAAGACTGCCTGCAAAACTCCGAAATGATTGTGTTCTGGTCGGC
>WRFF01000146.1 GCA_009778945.1 Clostridiales bacterium
GCGCGCGCTGGCGTCGGCGTTTGTCGGGCGCAAGCAGAAGAAACGGGATTATCGCCGGCTGTGGATCGCGCGCATCAACGCGGGCGCCCGCTTGAACGGCCTCAGCTACAGCCGCCTCATGAACGGGCTGAAGAAGTCGGGCATCGTCATCAACCGCAAGATGCTTTCGGAGATGGCGATCAGCGACACGGCCGGATTTGCGCAGCTCTGTGAAAAGGCAAAGGAGACATATTCGTAAGATGTATCAGGCTCGGTTCCGAAATGCGCGAATCGGGTACATCCCGGGAGGATTATTATGAAATGTCCGTATTGTGAAAACCCCGACACCAAGGTCGTCGACAGCCGGCCTACGGACGAGGGACAGACAATCCGCCGCCGCCGCGAATGCGAGCAATGCGGCCGGCGTTTCACGACTTACGAGAAGATCGAGGAAATCCCGCTCATCGTGGTCAAGAAAGACGGCAGCCGCCAGCCTTTTGACCGCGCAAAGATGGAGAGCGCGATCATCAAGGCCTGTGCGAAGCGCCCGGTGCCGATGGCCGATATCGAAAAGATCGTGGACGATATCGAAAAGGGCCTGTCCAATCTCATGCTGAAAGAAATGGATAGTTCGATTATCGGCGAATATGTCATGGAACATCTGCGCGATCTCGACGACGTGGCCTATGTGCGGTTTGCGTCGGTGTACCGGCAGTTTACGGATGCGGAGAGTTTTCGGGCGGAGGTCGAAAAGCTGCTGAACCACGGAAAGAAGCCCCGGCGCAGCCGGAAAAACGCAAATGACGAATAACGGGTCACGGGATCATTATGGCGAATAACAAGCAGCCGGATTCCAGGGAGCCTTATGTGGTCGCGATAGACGGGCCTTCCGCCGCGGGCAAAAGCACGGTCGCGAAGCTTGTGGCGGCGCGTCTCGGCATTGACTATATCGACACCGGCGCGATGTACCGCGCGGTGGCGCTCGCGGCGCTGCGGGAGGAGGAAGTCGGTGAGGCTGCGGCGGAAATCGGAGCGCTGGTTTCCGGGCTTGTGATCGATCAGGCCGATGGGCGTACGCTGCTGAACGGCGAGGACGTCACGGACAAGATACGGGCCGCGGCCTGCACCAAGCGGGCTTCGCAGGTTTCGCAGCTCCCGGAAGTACGGAGGGAATTGGTCGCGCTGCAGCGGGCGATCGGCGCGCACAGAAGCGTCGTCATGGACGGCCGCGATATCGCGAGCAATGTGTTTCCCGACGCACGTTACAAGTTTTTTATCACGGCGACACCGGAAGAACGCGCCCGGCGGCGTACGCTCGAAATGAAAGAGAAAGGCCTGCCCTGCTCCTATGACGAGGTTTTCGCGGATATCGAAAAACGCGACTGGGACGACGCGAACCGCGCGCTTAACCCGCTTGTGCAGGCGCCGGACGCCGTGCTGATCGTGACGGACGGCCTCGGCGTCGAGGAAGTGCTCGAAAAGGTATTGGAATATATTGTAAACCCATAAAAGATTATGGTAAAATCTGGTCATCGCTGTTGTCGGTAAAGAAACGCTGATAAAAGGATCAGTGTTTTCGGAAAGCGCGTCGGGAGGAGAGATCCGAATTGCGCGGAAAGGAACGGAGATGGCAAAGATCAAGGAACTTCCGGCGGCGGAAAGGCCGCGGGAAAAATTGCTCGGACAGGGCAAGGAATCGCTGTCCAATGCGGAACTTCTTGCGCTTTTGATCGGCTCGGGAACGCGGGAGAAAGGCGCGTCGGCTCTCGCGGAAGAGCTGCTTGCGGCGCTGGATGACGGCGTTTCGTCCCTCGGGACGGCGGCGCCGGAGGAATTGTCGGGATTGAAAGGCATCGGCGACGCTACGGCGGCCCGCGTGCTCGCGGCGGCGGAACTGGGTATGCGCATCGCCTTTGCCGGGCTGGACGTTCCTGCGGCGTGCGCGGCGCGGTACGGAGGAAAATCCGTTTCTGCGCGGCAGCCCGCGCTTCGGATGATGTGCCCGGAAGATGTGGCGTTTCCGTTTCGCGCAAAACTCGCGCCGGAATTGCAGGAGTGCTTTTATACAGTGCTTCTGAACGTGCGCGGCGAAAAGATCGGCGAGGCCCTGATCTCGCGGGGCAGCGCCAATTCAACCGAAGCGGATCCCCGCGACGTGTTCCGGCCCGCGGTGAAGCGCGGCGCATCCGCGGTGATCCTCGTGCACAACCATCCGAGCGGCAGCCCGGAACCGAGCGAGGAGGATCTGCGGCTCACAAAACGGCTCGTGCAGGCCGGGGAATTGATCGGCATTCGCGTGCTGGATCACATCATTATCGGGAGAGAAGGTCATGTCAGCCTGCGCGGCAGGCGGCAGATGTAACAAAAAGGGAGCAGGCAAAAGCGTTTATGGGAAAATTGATCATAACAGCGTCAGGTAAGGGAGGCGTCGGAAAGTCGGTCTTCGCGGCAAATCTCGGCGCGGCATTCGGGCTGCGCGGCCTTCGCGTGGCGCTCATCGACATGAATTTCGGCCTGCGCAACCTTGATTTGTATCTGGGCTTGCAGGATCACGTCGTGTTTGACGTCGGCGATGTGCTGGATGGCGTGGTGCCGCTTGAAAAGGCGCTCGTGCGCGACAAACGCTTTGCGGCGCTTCATCTGCTCGCGGGTACGACGTGCTGCAGGGAAGACGACGCGGCCGACCGCGCGCCGGAACGGATTTGTGAACTGTACGGAGCGCTTTCAAAACGCTTCGATATCGTGCTGGTTGACGGGCCGAGCGGGATCGGGCGCTCTCTGCGTTTTGCGGCGGCGGGGACGGACGCCGCGGTCATCGTCACAACGCCGGAACAGGTCTCCCTGCGCGACGCGGACCGCGTCTGCAAGCTGCTCGCGGACCAAGGCGTGGCGCGGCGCTTCTGCCTGATCAACCGGCTCGACCAGGGGCGCCTGGAAACGGGCCTCTTTCCGGATGTCGAACAAATCACAGGCCTTCTAAGAATTCCGCTGCTTGGGTTGATCCAAGAGGAACCCGCCATCTGCTTCGCGGCGAACCAGGGCGAGCCGATCGTGCTGCAGCCGGGAAATTACGTAGAGCGGAATTTTGTCCGGATCGCGGATCGCCTGACGGATTTTCTCACGTGACAAGCGCGCAGAAACTATGCTAAAATATCCTTTGCACGCGGCTATAGTTGCATAGTACGCTACCCTAGCTCATTCGGTAGAGCAGCGCATTCGTAATGCGCAGGTGGAGAGTTCGATTCTCTCGGGTAGCTCCAAAAACCTCGGAGGATCGATACTTCCGGGGTTTTCTCTTTACAAAGCCGTGGCAGGCTTGCCCTACCTTTCCCATCTCTTATCCTCTTTTGCTCTATAGTCCGTTCCGCCCGGTTATTGGATAGTTTTCATGACCGGAGACCTCCATGGCAGTCTACATATTACCTCTGGAACGTATTGCGATCAATTGACAGAAAATAAAGATTTGATTTTCATACAACTTTTACTTATAATAGGCGTATAATTATCAAACGAAGAGGAGGTGGTGAGGTTGCCAATCCCAAATGAATTGCAGGATATGCTCCGTCAAAATGGCGGCGTTTTCCGCTCTGCGGAAGCGAATGCCGTCGGCATCTCCAACGAACGGCTGTGTCTCCTCGTGAGATCCGGCGAAATTGAGAGAGTAGCTTTCGGTATCTATATTTCTTCTGACGACATCCCGGATAAGATGTATGTCACTCAGCTTCGCCGCCCCAAAGCCATCTATTCCCACGAGACCGCGCTCTATTTTCATGGGCTCACGGATCGAGACCCTATTCGGTACACAGTCACCGTTCCGAGAGGATATAAGGTCAACCGTCTCCGTGAAGACGGCATCACCTGCTTTATGGTCAAACGCGAACTCCACGAAATAGGCACGACCCGAATGGAGACGGCGTTCGAACATACAGTAGTGGCCTATGGATTGGAACGCACGATTTGCGACTGCATTCGCAGCCGCAACCAAATGGACATTGCCGTTATTACGGATGCGGTCAAACGTTATGCGAAGAGGCGTGATAAGGATTTGAACGAACTTATGCGGCTGGCGGAGATTTTCCGTGTCGTCAAGCCGCTTCGTAGTTACTTGGAGGTTCTTTTATGAGAAATTCAACGCAGTTGAAAGCGATAATCCGCAACGTTTCACAGGCAACAGGTTTGGAAGCGGAAGTTATTCTGCGAAACTTTATGTTGGAGAGGTTGCTGGAGCGCATTGCAGTATCAGACTATCGCGGCAATTTCATTCTCAAGGGCGGCCTGTTGATTGCGTCAATGGTTGGCATCGGCACACGTTCCACAATGGATATGGACACAACCATCAAGGGGCAGTCGCTTGATGAGTTTGAGGCGCCGCTTCCGGCGGATATGCGCGCGATGCTTTAGAGAGATATGCGCACGCCATAAAAGGCTTGAGTTTCCGCAAAACACACAAATGAGACTGCCTCAAACATGTCAATGCCCAGCCACATAGATACTCAAACTTGCATACCGTGGGCAGCCTTTTCACGCGAAAATGTCACTATCGAGCGAAAAATGCCTGTGTTTATGATAGTTTCGGCTGATTCGCGAGTGAAAAACCTACCGGTTCTCCGTAAAATGTCATGATTTAGCGGA
>WRFF01000147.1 GCA_009778945.1 Clostridiales bacterium
CGACAAGCCCGGCCGCCAGGAAGGCGTCCACGCGCCTATCGATGCGTGCGCGCAGGCTTGCGCGATCCATCGTCAGGCGGATGATTTCCGGCGTGAACTGCGCGGTCGGCACGAAGGACTCCGTGAATCCGCGCAGGCCGCCCTCTTCTTCGCCGGCGTTCAAGCGTTCGAGTGCGCGGCGGACGCGCTTCGTATTGTTCGGGTGGATCGTCCAGGCCGCGAGCGGGTCGCGCCGCACGAGCGCCCGGTAGAGCGCGCCGGCGTCCTCCGAATACTCCGAACCCAAAACAGAACGGTTTTCGAGGCGCTTCACGCTTGTGTGAGCCGCGGAAACCGTTTCATTTTGGCCCGTCCCATCATCGCTTTCGCCACGATTGCCGCCTTGTCCTCCCCACGCCATATCATAGAGCAGCGCGTTCACATACAGGCCGCTGCCGCCGCAGATCACGGGCGTCTTTCCGCGTGCGAAGACCGCCTCAATCGCGCGGCGCGCTTCGGCGGCGAACTCCGCCACGGAGTGGTTTTCATGCGGATCCCAGATGTCGATCATATGGTGCGGCACGCCACGGCGCTCCTCAGGGGGAGGCTTTGACGTTCCCTTATCGAGGCCGATATAAACCTGCATGCTGTCGGCCGAGATGATTTCCCCGTTTTCCGCAAGCGCGCGTTCCACCGCATAGTCGGACTTTCCGACCGCAGTCGGGCCGACGATTACGAGCGCGCGTCTATTAAGAAACCGGTCAACAGGCCTCGTACATAAAACCTTAGCATTTTTAGCACAAAACGACGGTTGTGTGCGATTTTTATTCCTAATATCGGTATTTTTCATCATTTTCAAGCTAATTATGCCCAAATAACACACATAACCGCAATTTTGTGCTATAAACCTGCCCAAATCCTGTCGTCGAGAGGATTATTTGTGCTTCCTTAAGCAAAAAACTCATGCGCGTTTGAACATGCGCTCGAGATCGCCTTTTGAGAGTTTCAGAAAGACCGGCCTGCCGTGCGGGCAGGTATAGGGGTTGTCGCAAGCCGCAAGATCCCGCAGCAGCGCCGCTGTTTCTTCCGGGGTCAGGATGCGGTTTGCTTTGACAGACGCCTTACAGGCGCGCATCACAAGCCGTTCCTCCTGCGCGTGGCTTTCGGGCGACGTCCCATCCAAAGCAGCTGCGGAGCGAAGCGACGTCCCGTCCAAAGCGGGATCTTCCGCAAGCGCCTCGTTCAGAAAAGCGATGGCTTCCTCCTGCGAGAGGAAGGCGGGGAATGAGCGCGCCGCGAAAGTGTCCTCGCCGAATTCGTCGATCTCATAACCGAGCCGCTCCAGAAAGGAGAATAACGGCTCGCTGTGCGGACGCGCCGCGGCCGGAAGCGTAAAGAGGTGCGGCGTCAGCAGGAACTGGCGCGGCGGCTCCGCTTCCCGGCTCGCTTTCAGAAAACGTTCATAATTGATTCGTTCGTGCGCGGCGTGCTGATCGATCAGATAAACAGTGTCGCCTGTTGTTGCGAGCAGGTAAGTTGCGAACAGCGAAGCGACAACCTGAAGCGAAGCGATCGAAAGCGTATTTTGCAGTTGCTCCGGAAGGCCATTTTGCTGTTGCTCCGCGTGATAAAGCATATCCCAGTCCGGATTCTCTTCCCTCGCTATAGTTTTTCGCGGCCCCGTTCCGGGATCCCGCCCCGGCGTTGCAGGAGGCGCTTCCATCTCACCGGTTGGGTATTCAGATTGATTGTTTGACAATAATAAATTTATGTCAACTGATTCAATTTCATCCGCTTCGCCCCCGCTGGTGGAAACAAGCAGCGTCTCCTCCGGGAATTCCGGTTGCGTATCAGATTGCGCAGTCGTTTTATCGGCATTTGCGTAGGAAAGAGGCGCGTCCGATGTCCCGTCACCCGTGGGCGCAGGATTCGCACGCAGCCGAAAGATGGGATCCGCGCTTGCGGCGCGCCCCTGCCTGAGCGTCGGGATGCTTTTGGCGGAGACGAGCGTGTCTTTCAGGGTAGTTTCGATGAATTCCTCCACCTCCCGGTCGTTTGCAAAAGCTACTTCGGACTTCGCCGGATGCACATTCACATCCACAAATGCGGGATCGATCTCGAGAAACAGGAAGGTTACGGGGAAGCGCCCCGGTTCCGCAAATTCACGATAGGCGCGGTCTATGGCGCGGTCCGCCACCGCACTGCCCACGGCGCGGCCGTTCACGAAGAGGACCTGCCCCTTCCGGGTCGCCCGCAGGCCCGTCGGATCCGCGATATAGCCGGAAAGGCGCAGCGCGGCGGGGTTCCCTCCATCCGGCGTTTGCTCCGGCAGCGCAACCAGCGTGGCGGCGACGCCGGTGCCGTAGACGGTCGTGATCGCGGAAAAACGGTCGCCGTCCCCGCGTGTCGCAAAGAGCAAGGAGCCCGAGGAAAGGAGCCGAAACCCGATCTGCGGGTAGCAGACAGCGGCCTTTGACAGGAAATCCACGATTCTTGCAGCCTCGGTGCGCGGCGCGTTCAGGTTTTTGCGGCGCGCCGGCAAATTGAAAAAGAGGGATTCGACAGTAAGCGCGGTACCCGTTTCGATGCCGACCGGCAGCAAAGGGCCGGCTTCCGTGGCGGTGATCTGCTGTTTTACGCCCGTCTCCGCGTCCTTTGTCTTCGTCTCGACGGTCACTTGCGCGACAGCCGCGATCGAAGCTAAGGCCTCGCCCCTGAAGCCGAGCGTCCGGATGGCGCCGAGGTCCTCGGCGGCCTCGATTTTGCTCGTGGCGTGCGGGGCGAACGCCAGCGGAAGCTCTTCCGCGGCAATCCCGATCCCGTTGTCCGTAACGCGGACCCGCCGGATCCCGCCGTCTTCGATCTCCACCGTGATTCGGGTTGCCCCGGCGTCGATGGCGTTTTCGGTAAGTTCCCTGACGACGGAAAGCGGCGCCGTTACCACTTCGCCGGCCGCGATCAAATCATAGACCGCTTTGGGCAGTTTTTTTATGCGTCCCGTCATTTCGCTTTTGTCCCTTCCGTTCCTTCCGCCCCTTTTGTGTATGCCATGCCTTCCGTGTTTTCCCGCCCTTCCGCAGCGTTTTTCAAACGCTCCACCAGCGCGATTGCTGCCGCCGGCGTGAGATCCATCACCTGTGTGTCCGCAAGAAGCCGGATGATCCCCTCCGCCGGTTCCTCCTTCAAATTTGCCCGATCATTTTCTAAATTCAAATTTGATCGGTCTTCCGTTAAAAACGAAATCTGCCCGCTCCCCTGCCGCGGCGCGGCGGCGCGTACATCCTTGGCCTCCGCTTCGAGCAAAGCGAGTTTTTCCCGCGCATCTTCCGTGAGAGATGCGGGAAGCCCCGCCATTTCCGCCACGTGGATCCCATAACTGCGGCTGCTCGCGCCCGCTCGGATCTTGTGCAGATAGACAACCCTGTCCCCGCTTTCATCCACGGCGGTGCTCAGGTTTTTCAGGCCCGGCAGCCGCCCCTCGAGCGCAGTCAGTTCATGGTAATGCGTCGCGAACAGACAACGCGCGCGCCGCCCGCTTTCGCAGAGCCAGTCGCAGGCTGCCCAAGCGATCGCAAGCCCGTCGTAGGTGCTCGTTCCGCGCCCGATTTCATCGAGCAGGATCAGACTTTTTTCGGTATAATTCCGCAGAATATCCGAGAGTTCGTTCATCTCGACAAGAAAAGTGCTCTGTTCCCGCGCAAGGTTGTCAGAGGCGCCGATACGTGTAAAGATACGGTCGACAAGGCCGATCTTCGCTTCGTCGGCGGGCACGAAAGAGCCGATCTGCGCCATTAGCACGATCAGCGCCGCCTGACGCATATATGTGGATTTCCCTCCCATATTTGGGCCGGTGACCAGCAGCAGGCTTTCGTCCGACAGGTTCATACTCAGGTCGTTTTTCACGATATTTCCCGCGCCGCGCCGCTTCTCGATCGAGCGTTCGAGCACCGGATGGCGGCCGCCTACGATAAAGAGGCGGTCGGAGTCCTCCACCTGCGGCCTTGTGTACGCGTAGGCCTGCGCCGCCTCGGCAAACCCCTGCAATACGTCGATCTGCGCGAGCGCCGCCGCCGTCGCCCGTATCTGCTCGATTCTCGCGAGCGCACAGTCGCGCAGTTCCACAAAAAGTTCATATTCGAGCGCGCTGCGCCGCTCACCTGCCGTAAGTACGGCATGTTCCACATCCTTCAGTTCCTGCGTCACAAAGCGTTCCGCGTTCGCCAGCGTCGCCTTGCGTTGGTAATCCTCGGGAACCAGGCCCAGGTTTGCGGCCGTCACTTCGATCGTATACCCCTGCAGGCGGTTATAGCGGATCTTCAGGCTGCGGATCCCCGTACGTTCCCGCTCCTTCGCCTCAAGCTGCGCGATCCGGCCCTGCCCGTCCGTGAGGCCTGCGCCGATCCCGTCCAGCGCCTCCGAATAACCGCTTTTGATTATATTTCCCTCGCGCACGGAGAGCGGCTGTTCCTCTTTCAGCGCCGTTTCAATGCGCACGCAGAG
>WRFF01000148.1 GCA_009778945.1 Clostridiales bacterium
GATATCGGTACGATCTCCCCGATGTATCTCTCATCGACCGTGCTCGACCAACTCGGCGCGAAGAAGCCCGCGTGGTACTATCTGCTCGACGACCTGCAGAAAGAGCAACCGGTTCTGACGAGAACGTTCTACCAAAACGGCGCGGAGCCCAAGAACAGTCAAGCTCTTTCCGACTACCAAATGATCGAATACGATACGATAAACGGAAAGGGATACGCAAAACAATTGGGATTTTTCGATAAGATTTGGTAAAATAGACGAATGCGTACCTTCCTGAAGATCATCGGGCAGCATATCACCTGGCGGCATCAATTGCTGAAGCTCGCGCGGGCGGATATCGTCAAGACCTATTCGGGCGCGGCGCTCGGCTGGGCCTGGGCCGTCATCAAGCCGGCCGTGACGATTTTCGTCTTCTGGTTTGCGTTCGACGTCGGGCTCCGGCTCAACCGCGGCGGCGACTATAACGGCTATCCCTTCATTCTCTGGTTTATGGCGGGCATGATGCCCTGGTTCTTTATGCAAGAGATGTTCACGGAAGGCGCCAACGCCCTTCGCCAATACAATTATCTGGTTACGAAAATGCGCTTCCCGATCGCGACGATCCCCACTTTTGTCGCTCTGTCCAAACTGCTTGTCCATATTATCCTCATGGGCATCACCGTGCTGTTCTTCCTCGCGTACGGGTTCAAGCCGGATATCTATCTGCTCCAGCTTCCGCTCTATATGGTCTGCATGTGGCTGTTCTTTGTCGAGTGGGCGCAGTTCGCGTCGCTGCTCACCTGCATGAGCAAGGACTTTTATAACCTTGTCGGCGCGATGGTGCAGGCGCTGTTCTGGCTTTCGGGCATCCTCTACGACGTCCATACGATGCACGTCCCCGAATGGCTGCATATCATCCTGCTTTGCAATCCGATCACCTTCGTCGCGAACGGGTACCGCAATATTTTTATCTACAAAGTCTGGATCTGGCAGCAGCCGATGGAATTTCTGTATTTTATTATCGTCCTTGCAATCATGACCGGGCTCGCGCTCTGGGCGTACCGCAAGCTCTACAGGGAGATCCCCGATGTCCTCTGATAAAGTCGTCATACGGTTTTCTCATGTAAAAAAGCTCTACAAGCTTTTCCCGAACGACAAGCGGCGGCTGATGTCGGTCTTTTTCCCCAAAAGGGTGAACTATCACGCGAAATGGGCGGTCAACGACGTCAGTTTCGAAATACGGCAGGGCGAGTCGGTCGCGATCTTCGGCGTGAACGGCGCCGGCAAATCGACCGTGCTCAAGATGATCACGGGCGTCGCGTTTCCGACCGAAGGGTGGATCGACGTTGACGGGCGCGTGAGCGCGCTGCTCGAACTGACGGCCGGGTTTGACTCGGAGCTGACAGGCCGGGAAAATATCTACCTCAAATGTCAGCTGATGGGGATGAAAGACAATGAAATCAGTGAGGCCGAACAGTCGATCGTTGATTTCGCGGAGATCGGCGAATACATCGACCAGCCGACGCGGACGTATTCCAGCGGCATGCTTGCGCGGCTCGGCTTCGCCATCAACGTGAATACCGAACCGGAGATCTTCATCGTGGATGAAGCGCTCTCCACGGGGGACTCCCGGTTTCAGGAGAAATGCCTCCTGCGCGTTCAGGAAATCATCGAAAGGGACAATGTCACTTTGTTATTCGTCACACACAACATAGGGACCGCCGTAAAATTTTGCCGGAGGGGGCTTGTGATGAAGCTGGGCAAAGTGACCTTCGACGGGCCCATCAAAGAGGCGCAGCGCCTCTATGAGGGGGGAGACTATTGAACCGGGCGGCGGTATTCGTATTCTTTGACAAGGACGGGATTGCGGACGATTACGTTGAGTTCTTTCTGAGGGAGCTTCGCGAAAACGCGTCGCGCGTCGTCGTTGTCGTGAACGGGATGCTTGCGGAATCCTCATACGCAATGTTTTCGCGGTACGCGGACGCGGCGGATATTCTCGTACGGGAAAACAGCGGCTTTGACGCGTGGGCGTACCGGACGGGGCTTTTGCATATCGGCTATGAAGCGCTTGCGGGTTATGACGAGGTTGTGATCGCGAACGATACGGTCTTCGGGCCTGTCTACCCCTTCCGCGAAGTCTTTGACGAGATGGCGGGGAAACCGCTCGATTTTTGGGGCCTGACGAAGCATGACGCCTATGAGGAAGAGGACCTCATCACGCGCAACAATCCGTACGGGTACGCGCCCGCGCATATCCAATCCTATTTCGTGGCGTTCCGCCGCCGCCTGCTCGCCGATCCGGCCTTCGCGCGTTTTTGGGACAATCTTTTGCCGATCGGGAAATACGAGGAGGCTGTCGGAAAATTTGAAACGATCCTCACGAAGCAGTTCGAGGACGCCGGCTTTTCCTGGGATGCGTTCGTGCAGGTGCGGGAACGCGCGAGCGACGACCCGAATTTCACGCTCTATTGCCCGGAGACGCTGCTGCGCGAATACCGGATGCCTGTGCTCAAATGCCGGGTGTACAAACAGGATACGCTGACGCTCAACGCCGGCGAGCAGCCGCGCGCCGCGTTTGAATATGTGCGGGACCACACGGATTACGACACGGACCTGATCCTCGCGTCCCTGATCCGCCGCTTCGACCAGTACGATATCGTGAAATCACTGGCTCTCACTTACGTGCTGTCAGCGGACAACCATGTGGAAAGCAAGCTCGCATCGCCGCGCGCCGCGCTGCTGATGCACCTATTCTATCCGGAGATGGCGCAGGAAGCGCTTTCGCTCGCGCAACGGATGCCGGAGGGTGCGGATATCTTCCTTACGACGGATACGCAGGAAAAGGCGGAGCAGTTCCGCGGCGTTTTCACGAAAGGCGGCCGCGCGCCGAAGGATGTGCGCGTCACGGTCAACCGGGGGCGCAGCGAGAGCGCGCTGCTCGTCGGGCTGCGCGACGTCGTGCTGTCCGGCGATTACGACGTCTGCTGTTTCTGGAAAGAGAAAGTCAGCAAGCAGGTGGACTATCAGGCCTCGAAAAGCTGGGCCTGGAAGATCGACGAAAATCTGCTCGGATCCGCCCCGTATATAGAAAACGTCCTGACGCTCTTTGCGGAAAACCCGCGGCTCGGGATGCTCGCGGTGACGGAGCCGTTCCACGCGGTCTACCACTGGGTGCCCGGCAACGAATGGGCGGCGAATTTCGGCATTACGAAAGAGCTTGCGGCCCGGCTCGGCTTGAAAGTCCCGATGAAGGAAGGCTCTCCTCCGGTCACGAGTTTCGGCGGCGCGTTCTGGTTCCGTGCGGCCGCGCTCCGGAAGTTATTCGAATATCCGTGGAGCTACGAGGATTTTCCGCAGGAGCCGCTGCCGCCGATAATGGACGGCACGCTGCTTCACGCGATCGAGCGCATCTATCCGTTCGCGGCGCAGGACGCGGGGTATTATCCGGCCTTCGTAATCAGCGGCCGCTACGCGTCGCTTGAGATGACGAATTTGACGAATTATCTACAGGGCTATATTCAGGCGACGCTCTATCACGGGCATGATTTTCAAAACCATCTGCAAGCGATAGAATATATCTATGACCTGAACGCGCGGCCCATCCGCGCGCGGGCAAAGCGCGTTATCAAGCGCCGCATGCCGCGCCCGGTCTATATCCTGATCCTCGGGGCGAAACGCGTCCTGCTCGGCCCCGACCGCGGGGACGCGCTCAAAGAGATCCATTTCCGGCTGTTCCGCAGCCGTTATCTGAAGAAGATAGAAGGGAAGGGCTGAGAACGATGGCACAAATCACGGTTGAAAAAACGGCGCTCGAGGGCGTCCTCGTTCTGACGCCGAAGGTTTTCGGTGACGCGCGCGGGTGGTTTTTTGAATCATGGACGGACCGCGACTACCGCGCCGCCGGCGTGGACGTCACCTTTGTGCAGGACAACCAATCGTTTTCCGAGGAGAAGGGCACGCTGCGCGGCATCCATTTTCAGAACGGCGAACACGCGCAGGCGAAGCTCGTGCGCTGCACCAGAGGCGCTGTGGTCGACTACGCGGTCGATCTGCGGAAGGGCAGCCCGTCCTATGCGCAATGGGTCTCCGTGGAGCTTTCGGAGGAAAACAAACTGCAATTCTTCATTCCGCGCGGCTTCGGGCACGCTTTTTTCACGCTTACAGACAACGTGGAATTTTGCTACAAAGCGGACAATTATTATAATTATGAATCGGACCGCAGCATCCGCTGGAACGATCCGGAGATCGGGATCTCCTGGCCGGCGCCGGAGACGGGGCTGACCCTGTCGGACAAGGACCGCGGCGCGCCGCTGCTCGCGAACAGCGACTGTTCCTTTGTCTGCGCGGACTGATATTTTTGGAGGCGGAATCGGCTATGAAGATTTTGATCACGGGATGCAAGGGGCAGCTTGGGACGGAGCTGCAGGAAATTTTGGCGGCGATGCGCAGTGAAATCGGCGCCGTACCGGAAGCCTATCGGAACGCGGA
>WRFF01000149.1 GCA_009778945.1 Clostridiales bacterium
CCCTGTCCGAGGACGCCTTCGATCATGATGACTTTGCTGATGCCGCGTGCCATCGCGTCCTGTCCGGCCATAACGCCGCCGGCCTCAAAGTCATAGCTCGTGTTTCCCGCCGAATCCTTGGCATTTGCAACTTCGCTGTAGTCATGGACCGCCCCGAAATACGGGATGCCGGCGGCTTTGCACAGCGTGATGCATTGGCTTGTCGTGTTCGGGTTGTTCTGGATCACGATGACGGCGTCATAACCCGCGGTGATAAAGTCCTGCACCGCCGAAAGCTGCCCGTTTGCCGTGCTGTCCCCGACCTTGTAGTCGATCGTCCAGTTAACCTCGGGATCCTGCTTCGCGCATGCCTGGAGAGCGTCGTTCAGCAGAGAATAATAGCTGTCGGACGCATCGGCGTAGACTCCGATTGTCTTGTGCGCGGGCGCTGGCGTCGTCGGGCTGCCGCCGGGCGCCGTTGGGCTGCCGCCGGGCGCCGTCGGGCTGCCGCCCGCGTTACCGCCGCCGCTGCTGCATCCGACCGCGAAGGTCAGCACCATGCAGACCGCGATGATCAGTCCCAATACTTTTCTTTTTTTCATTTGTTCCTCCTTTTTCAATAGCTGTTGCTTATTCTTAAAGTGTTAACGGATACCCTATGATATTGTTCCGCCAATCGCGTGCTGCGTTCTCTGGCGGTCATAGACCTTATTTTTCCGCCGCTTCGTCGAGGGCTGCGGACGTCAGCGCGGCCTCCTGTTTTGCGCGCATCTGCCGCTTTACCTGCAGGCTCGCGACAATCGCGGCGATCGATACCGCACCGATCACAATCAGCCCTTTGGCGACATACTGCGCCTCGCCGGGCAGCCTGAGGATATTCATCCCGTTCGCTATGGAGCCCATCAAAAGCGCGCCGAGGAAGACGCCCCAGATAGAGCCCTTGCCTCCGGCCATCGCCACGCCGCCGACGACGACGGCGGCGATAACGTCGATCTCCAGGCCTGACCCGACCGAGATGATCGCGGTATTGACGCGCGCGAGCAGGATCAGCGCCGCGATTGCGACAAGCAGCCCGTTGAGGACATAGGTCGAAAAGATGATGTTCTTTACGTTGATGCCCGCCAGATACGCCGCCTGCCGATTGGCGCCCACCGCGTAGATCCTGCGGCCGTATTTTGTGTAACGCATAACGATCCATACGACAAACACGATGGCTATAAAGATGAAAATATACGGCGGGACGTTCACAACAAGATTTGTGTTGTCCCTGACGTCCCCGAGGACGGAATTTTGCAGCGGATTCATCGCGCCGTTCATGCTGACCTCCTGCGAATGGACGACCAGCAGCGCCACCCCCTGAAAAGCGATCATGCCCCCCAATGTTATGATAAAGGGCTCGACGTTCAGCCTCGAAATGATGAACCCCATGCCCGCTTCCATAGCGACCGCGAACACGACTCCCGTGATGATCGCCGCCGGCAGCGACAGCCCGAAATCGGTAAAGCTCTTCGCCGTGTAGAGCACGACGAACGAAGCCAGCATGCCGACCGAAAGGTCGATGCCGCCCGCGATCATGACCATCGCCATCCCCATCGCCATGATGCCCGTCGCGGCGATCTGCCCGAAGACATTCGCCAGATTCGCCGGCGCGATCATCGTCGGGAACTTGCCCGGCGTCAGCGTGACGGCCTGCACAATCGTGACAATGATCATGAACGCAACCCAGATAACGAGAACGTTCATGTTCGCGTTCCAATGGAATTCAAATTTCCGCTTTCCGATCCTTTCGCCGGCGTCGCTCATATCCTCTTTCCTCCAATCGACAATTCAAGCACATTCTCTTCCGAAACCTGATCACCGGATATCTCCCCGGCGATCCGTCCGCTTTTCATCACCATGATACGGTCGCTCATCGATATGACTTCCGGCATATCCGAGCTGACCATAATGATCGCCTTCCCCTCGCGCAGGAGGTCGGTCATCAGTTGATAGATCTCCTGTTTCGCGCCGACGTCAATCCCCCGCGTCGGTTCGTCGAAGATAAATATTTCGCCTTCGGTGTTGAACCATTTGGCAAGAACCACCTTTTGCTGGTTGCCGCCGGAAAGCGTGTTGACGAGCATGCCGGCGTCCTTGGCCTTGGTTCCGAGTTTTTGGATGTATTCCTCGCCGACCTCTTCCTCTTTTCTCGGCGAAAAGAACCCGCCGGGCGTGATCAAAAGGTTTGCGATAATCGTGTTTCTGGCTATGGTATGGATCATAAAGAGCCCCGAACGCTGCCGGTCTTCCGTGATAAAGCAGATTTTATTTCGGATCGACGACTGCGGGCTGCGGAGGTTCACTTCTTCGCCGAAAAGTTTCACGGTTCCGGAAATCTTCGGTACGCCGCCGAAAAGCAGCGTCATCAATTCGCTTCTGCCGGAGCCGACCATCCCTGCGAAGCCAAGCACCTCGCCCCTGCGCACTTTGAAAGAACAATCCGCCACGCCGTTCCCCGTAAGCCCTTCGGCTTCGAGCACGACTTCTCCGGGTTTGAAATGTTCGCGGTTGTAGAAAGCCGACGCGTCGCGGCCGACCATCTGGCGGATGAGTTCCGGGCCCGTGATCTGATCCGCGTCGCAGGTTCGGATCAGTTTGCCGTCGCGCAGGATCGTAATGCGGTCCGCGATCTTCTCGACTTCGTCAAGGTGGTGCGAAATATAGATGATACCGATGCCTCGCTCTCTGATCTTGCGGACTATATCCAGTAAATTATCGATCTCGGTAACCGAGAAAGATGCCGTAGGCTCGTCGAGTATGATCACCTTGCGGTCAAAGACGAGCGCTTTCGCAAACTCAACGATCTTCTGTTCGCCCGCGGAGAGATTTCCCACGATCTCGTCGGGATCAATGCGGCTGTTAAGATAATCCAGGACCTCCTGCGTCTTTTTTCTCATCTCCTGTTTTATCATGAAACCGCTCTTGGTGATTTCCATGCCGACGAAGATGTTTTCCGACACAGACAGCGTCCCGAATACCGTATTTTCCTGATAGATGGTTTGAATGCCGAGCTGCATGGCTCCGACCGGATTCAGCGTCACCTTTTTGCCTTCAAACCGGATCTCGCCGCCCGCGTCGGGCTGATGCGCGCCGGATATGATCTTGATCAGAGTCGATTTCCCCGCGCCGTTCTCCCCGCAGATACAATGGATCTCACCGGCATTCAGCGTGAAATCAATATGATCCAGTGCGCGTACGCCCGGAAAGGTTTTGGAGATGTTCACAAGATTCAAAAGTTCGTTCTGCTCTGCCATAAACTTATATACCTCTGTTTCTTACATTATACTATCCTATTGCATAGTTGTCATGCAAGTGGAATATCTCTGTCCCCGGCGCGGCGGAAAATTGTGACAATTCCTCAAAAGCCAGCGTCCCGCGCCCGCGATGGGCGGCAGCCCGAAACTTTCGAGCCGGACGTCATTCTTCCCGTACAGCCTTAACGCAGTTGTCTTCATAATATTGTGATATCTCCCGCCAGTTTCATGGCTGTCCGGCGCAACGCCGCCACAGATGCGAAGCGAAGCGGCGAGCCGGACGGCGAAGCTATGGCCGCGCAGAGAGCCAGGATGGTTGCAAAAGATTCGCTGTCCGCAGAAAGCCCGGTAATCTCAGACAGGGGCGGCGAAGTCCCGTCTCCTTCCCAGGTTCTTTCCAGTACTTCCGCCGCCGCCGCCGCTACGGCCGCGATATAGACCGTCGGCAGCCCATAGGCTTCGCAATTGAGAAGCGCGCCGATCAAGCGATCCTCCCGGCCGAGCTTGCGGACCGGATCGGCGGCAACACGGGCGCAGGTATCCTCAAGCGCGCGGTTCGCAAAGCGATAGAGCAGCGAATCGATATGGCACTCCAGGTTTGCTTCGTCCCCGCGGTTTTCAAGGCCGAGCGCCACCGCGCTTTCGTGCATCGCGCCTGTTGTCAGGAAAAGGATATCCGCGTCGTCCACGGCGTCCGCAATATGCGTATAGCCTTTGAGCAGGCCGAGATAAGCGACGGCCGCGTGGCCGAGATTGTGAAGGAACAGTTTTCTCTTGACATAATATCCAAACCCGTCGAACGGGACCATCCCTTCGACCGGCGGGACCACACCCTTGAACGCGGCTTTATCCACAGGCAAAAACGCGTATTTTTCCGCACAGATACGGAGCGGATCCCCGTCTTTCATTTCATCCGTCTGGATCGGCACCATGCGCCCGATGACAGCTTCCGGAAAACCTGCGATCCGGTCTATCTCGGGCGAAATTTCCGCCGGCGCGGCGGCCAGCACCAGTTCGCGCAGCCGACCGCCCGCGTCTATCAGGTTTTCACAGACGATGGTATCCAGCGGCCCGGTATTTTCACGGACCCGCGCCGCGAGCCCCGCGGCGAGCAGGGGCGCAATCTGCGGCAGGGCGCGCGC
>WRFF01000150.1 GCA_009778945.1 Clostridiales bacterium
GATGCGCAATAACCGTGCCGATTTGCTTGCGAATCTGGGGGTAGACGAGGCGCGGGGGCAAGAGGGTGAGAATCCGGAATGAGCCTGGCGATCTGTTCGTTTTCCAGCGGAAGCAGTGGGAACAGTTATCTGATAAAGAACGGGACGGACGCGATCCTCATTGACGCGGGGATCAGCGCGACGCGCATCCTGCATGAACTCACGCGGACCGGTACAGCGCGGGAAAACATCCGGGCGCTCTTTCTCACGCACGAACACTGGGACCATACGACCGGCGCGCGCGTGCTCTTAAAAAAACTGCCGCAGGCGCAGGTTTACGCGTCGGAAGGCACGCTGGCCGAACTATGCGAAGGGGGGGCGGGAATTCCTCTCTCATTCGCCGCGGACGTGGCGCCGCCGCGCCGGAAGGTCATTGCGCCGGAGCGGCCGGTTCGTGTGGGGAATTTGACAGTGCGGGCGTTTCACACGTTGCACGACGCCGCGGAGCCGCTGGGGTTTTCGGTGGAAAGCGAAGGGAAAAGCATTGCGATCGTGACGGACACAGGGGTCGTGACAGAAGAAATTCTCTTTGCCGCGGAAGACGCAGACGTGCTTGT
Organism: Clostridiales bacterium; assembly: GCA_009778945.1. Classification (GTDB taxonomy): domain Bacteria; phylum Bacillota; class Clostridia; order Peptostreptococcales; family Anaerovoracaceae; genus WRFF01. The sequence goes on from WRFF01000150.1 coordinate 597, forward strand.
GCTCGAATCCAATCACGATGTCGATATTCTGCGTAACGGAAGCTATCCCTGGCCGCTCAAGCAGCGTATCCTCGGCGAACATGGGCATCTGTCAAACGTGCAGGCGGCGCAGGCGCTTTGCCGCGTCTTCGCGGATAACCCGAAAAGGCGCGTTGTGCTGCTCGCGCATCTCTCCGCCGAGAATAACACGCCGCGTGTCGCCGAACAAACCGTCTGCGCGCTTCTCGCACGGGAAGGCTGGTTCACGGGGAGCAATCTGTATGTCGGCGTGTTGCTGCGTGACACGGCGAGCCTCCTGTACACATTGTGATGGGCGGACACAAAGCCGTTTCATTATAGAATAATCGTGAAATAAATAACTTGGATGTGAAAGCAGCGCAATGAATATCGAAATACTCTGTATCGGAAACCTGAAGGAAACCTGGCTGCATGACGCTGCGGGTGAATATGCGAAGCGGCTCCGGCCTTACGCGCAGCTTTCCGTGACGGAACTCAAGGAAACTCGGCTCCCGGCGAACGCAAGCGCGGCGGATGAAGAGGCTGTGCGCAGAAAAGAAGGCGGTGCGCTGCTCGCGGCGCTGCCTTTGGCGGGCGGCGGTAAAGATGCGCATAATGTAAAAAGCGGAGCCACGGCGAGCCTGTTTGTGATCGCGCTCGACCGGCGCGGGGAAGCCTTGACGTCCGAAGGGTTTGCGGAACGTCTCGAAGCGCTCACCGCCCGCGGAAAAAGCCGGATCTGTTTTCTGATCGGAGGGTCGCTCGGCCTTTCGGAGGCGGCGCTTTCCCGCGCCGACCAGCGCCTTTCATTTTCCGCCTTCACCTTTCCGCACCAACTGATGCGCGTCATCCTGCTCGAACAAATCTACCGCGCCTTTAAAATCCAACGCGGGGAGCCGTATCATAAATAAAATATCGTGATTTAGAGCGCGGTGCCGTTTCGGGGCACAAACAGATTTGTCATGTCGACACCCTCCAGTTCGAGCAACTGTATTTTCTTCGCGATGCCGCCGGCGTAACCTGTCAGGCTTCCGTTTGAGCCCACCACCCGGTGGCAGGGGATGATGATGGAGATCGGGTTATGCCCGACTGCTCCGCCCACCGCCTGACTCGACATATGTTCCTTTTTCATTTTTTTCGCCATTTTTTTCGCGATATCGCTGTAGGTAATCGTCTCGCCGTAAGGGATCGCGCACAGGATCCCCCATACATCCCGGCGGAACGCGCCGCCGATGGGCGCCAGCGGCAGCTCGGAGGGAACGGGCCGCTGACCGGCGAAATACCGCTCCAGCCATTTTTTTGCGGTGTCAAATACGGGCAGGTCGTCCCTTTCGATCATCGCTTCCGGGATGGTATCTTCGAAATATTTCTGGCCTTCCAACCACAGGCCGACGAGGCTGCCGCTGTCGCCGGCAAGCGTGAGTTTTCCAACGGGTGAAGAACAGGTTGTTTTGAAATACATTTCACGTTTCCTTTATTGTAATTATTATAATATCTTCAGGCGCTGCGCGAGCGCGCCGAGATCCGCGAATACGGCGGACGGCTTGATTTCCGAGGCGGCCAGATCTTCCTCCGCCGTCTCCCCCGAAAGCACGAGGATACCGGCGGCGCCGTTCTCCTCGCCGGCGGCGACATCGGTGTAGAGCCGGTCGCCGACGAAGGCGATTTCTCCTTTTGCGAGCCCCGTATGTTCGAGAATCAGATCCAGCGCCTCCGTGTAAGGTTTTCCGAGATATTCGGGCGTCTTTCCGGTTGATTTTTCGATGGCCGCGCAGAAAGCGCCGCAGTCCGGGATGAAACCGTCTTCTGTCGGACAGTTGATATCCGGATGCGTTGCGAGAAAGACGGCGCCGCGCCGGATATAGGCGCAAGCGCGTTCAAGCTTCGCATAAGTCAGCTCCGTATCGAAGGCGGCGACAACGATATCCGGCTGCGCTTCCGCTTTCGCCCCGTCCGGAAGGAGGCGTACGCCGCGCGCCGCGAAATCCGCCCGCAGCGCCTCGTTTCCCATCAGATAAACCAATGCGCCCGGATAGGTTCGCTCCAGATACCGCACCGTGACATCACCGGCGGTCAGCAGCCGCGTGCGCGCAATCGGTACGCCGAGCCCCGCGAATTTCGTGAGATAGAGGTCGGGTGATTTCGATGTATTATTCGTGAAAAAGAGATAGTCTCGCCCGGTTTCCCGCAGTACCTCCAAGAAGGGCAGCGAACCCGGCAGCAGCCGGTCGCCGAGATAGAATGTCCCGTCCAAATCGAGCACAAACAGCTTTATGTCCTTCAGAAAATCAGACTTTACAAACATAACCATCTCATGGTACCATATTTTCCGCACGATTGTGCCTTCACAATGACGCCTCTTTAGCTCAGTTGGCTAGAGCACCTGACTCTTAATCAGGGTGTCGAGGGTTCGAGTCCCTCAAGGGGTACCAACGTACAAAGCCTGTGATTCTGGCGGTCGCAGGCTTTCGTTTTTTCGGCGGCTATGTATCATTACCTCCAATTATCCCAAATTATACCCCGACCGGCATTTTTCAGGTAAAAAATACGGTTTTGAAATTGACAAATATAGTGTAGTTTGTTACTATATTTTCAGATAGACGAAAGTCTGTCTGCGGAAAGAAGAAACTCACATGTAGTTTATACACTACCACCAGTGAGTTTTTTCTTTTATCCGATATTTCATTTTGGAACAATAATGGACATGAAATATCTGTTGCCGGTTTTTAAGTCCTGTTTGATTTGAACATAAAATCTGATCCCATCTTTGCTTGTACCATAAAACCGGTGCAATATTTCGCTACTGTCGTTCGGGTTCGGTTTGGAGGTTGGGGCAAACCGTGTGTTTTCGATTAAATCCAGCGCCGCAGAATATAGCTTCAGGCGTTTGCTGCGTTCGTTGATACGCTTTTGCATAATATGCGTCCAAAACACATTCAGAAATATTTTCTGACCATTGAAATACTTAGAACGGGCATAGGGATTGCGTTTAGTTCGTTTTGTGTACGAAGCGTAGATTTTTCGCGCTTCACTCAAAATATCTTTGTAGTTTGTACCGGCTATTCGATCGCATTTTGACAGATAATATTTTGGTTCAGACTGTTTCATGTCCTTTATTGTATCATAGAGCAATTAGATATTTTGCTCAAATACTACTTAATCCCCAGACTGGCCAGGATGCCCCTGGTTGTGATAAAAAAGTCTTCAGGTAAAAATATCGCGTGGAAAAAACGGCGAAAAAAATCATTCTTTGAGGGAATGCTTGCTTACTGCAGGCTCCCCTGCCGCGATCAACGCAGCTTTCGCGTTTCGGCGCAGGGACTTGATCGCCGCTTCCCGCTTCAGCGCATCGCTTTTGAAAGCGAGCGCTTCCGAATACACGATTCGGACCGGAAGCCTTGACCGCGTATATTTGGCGCCTTTTCCTTCGTTATGGGTTCGCACGCGGCTCTCAATATCCGTCGTGTACCCCGTGTAATAGGTCCCGTCCGCGCACTCGGCGATGTAGACGTAGTACGTTGTGTTCGTCAAATCCAGCTCATCATCCATTTCGTTTATATAGTACTCTTGTTTACCCTGCTCCACACACTTTTACCCCGCTCCGTACATTTTTAACATGATCATGCTATTTTTCTCCTCCGAAACCATGCTATACTATATTCATTATGCCGGGAGCAAGAGAACAACAGTTTTCGGCGGGATGAGAAATCATCAAAAATTTCATGCAATGATAATTGTACAGGAGGTAACAGAATGGTTTGGGTTTGCGCAATTTGCGGATATGAGGCCGAAGGCGATACGAAA
>WRFF01000151.1 GCA_009778945.1 Clostridiales bacterium
CGTCGATCCGCGCGTCCGGCCTGTGCGCGAGAAAGATCGGCCCCGTTTGGGCGTTCAGCGTATCCACATGGCGCACACGGTCTTCTTCTTTATCCGCGCGCGTCAGCTCGTGCTTTCTGATGCGGCCCTCGAGATAATCGTCGACAGAGGGGCAGCCGACGACGCCTGTTTGCGCACGGCCCTGCCAGATCTGCCGGTAAAGGTAGAAGCAGTTGTCCGCGTCGCGCGTCAACACGCCGCGTTCAAGCAGCGCCGCAAGGTTTTCGCGCGCCTTTGCATAGACCCCGGGGCTGTAGGGATCGATCCCCGGCGGAAGGTCGATCTCCGCCTTGTCCACATGCAGAAAAGAGTCGGGATTGTCGGCGGCCGTGGACCGCGCCTCCTCCGCGCTCATCACATCGTAAGGGAGCGCCGCAATCCGCGCGGCGCTCCCGTTATCCCTTGGTCTTATGGCTTTGAAAGGACGGATGGTGATCATTACATCATGCCGCCCATTCCGCCCATTCCGCCGCCGCCCATCGGCATCGGCGGGACGTCTTCCTTGATCTCGACCACGCCGGATTCCGTCGTCAGCAGCATGGACGCAACGCTCGCCGCGTTCTGCAGCGCCGACCGCGCGACTTTCAGCGGATCCACGATACCGGCTTTCACCATATCTTCGTATTTCTCGGTTGCCGCGTTGAAGCCCGTGCCTTTCTTGCTGTCCTTTACCTTCGCGACCACGACGCTACCTTCAAAACCCGCGTTCTCCGCGATCTGACGCACCGGCTCTTCAAGCGCGCGCGCGATGATTGCCGCGCCGGTCTTTGCGTCGCCCGTCAGGCCCGCGACATATTTCGCAACCGCCGGGATGACATTGAGATAGGCGACGCCGCCGCCGGCGACGATGCCTTCCTCGACCGCAGCTTTCGTGGAGTTCAGCGCGTCTTCCATGCGAAGCTTCTTTTCCTTCAGCTCGGTTTCCGTCGCTGCGCCGACCTTGATGACCGCAACGCCGCCGCTGAGTTTCGCAAGGCGCTCCTGCAGCTTCTCCCGATCAAAATCGCTCGTCGTGACTTCGATCTGGTTCTTGATTGCGCCGACTCTGGCGGTGATATCCTTCTTCGCGCCCGCGCCGCCGATAATCGTCGTATTTTCTTTGTCTACTTTGACCGTTGTCGCCTTGCCGAGCATGTCCAGCGTCGCTTCTTTCAAATCATAACCAACCTCTTCCGAGATGACGACGCCGCCGGTCAGCACCGCAATGTCTTCCATCATGGCCTTGCGGCGGTCGCCGAAGCCCGGCGCCTTGACGGCTACGCAGTCGAACGTGCCCTTGAGCTTGTTCACGATGATCGTCGTGAGCGCTTCGCCCTCGATGTCTTCCGCAATGATGAGCAGTTTCTTGCCCTGCTTTACAACCTCTTCAAGCAGCGGCAGGATCTCCTGGATGTTGCCGAGTTTTTTGTCCGTAAGCAGAATCAGCGGATGGTCGAGCACCGCTTCCATCTTTTCGGTGTCGGTGACCATGTACGCGCTCACATAGCCGCGGTCAAACTGCATCCCTTCGACGACGTCGAGGATCGTATCCGTGGATTTATTTTCCTCGACCGTGATGACGCCGTCCTTGCCGACCTTGTCCATCGCTTCCGCAATCAAGCTGCCGATCTCATCGTCCCCGGAACTCACCGCGCCGACCTGTGCGATCTTTTCGCTCGTATCGACTTTGCTTGCGCTCTTCTTGAGTTCGCCGACGGCCACATCCGTCGCGCCTGCGATGCCGCGTTTCAGAACCATCGGGTTTGCGCCCGCCGCGACATTTTTGAAGCCCTCGCTCACGATGATCTGCGTGAGCAGCGTCGCCGTCGTCGTGCCGTCGCCCGCGACGTCGTTCGTCTTTGTCGCAACTTCCTTTACGAGCTGCGCGCCCATATTTTCGACCGGATCCTCGAGCTCGATTTCTTTCGCGATGGTCACGCCGTCGTTTGTGATCAGCGGCGAGCCGTATTTCTTGTCAAGCAGCACATTGCGGCCCTTCGGCCCCAGCGTGATCCTAACCGTATTCGCAAGCTGATCCACACCCGCCTGCAGTTTGCGGCGAGCGTCTTCGCCATAATTGATTTCTTTCGCCATTTTCGATTACCTCCAAATAAGAATTACTCTACGACCGCGTAGATATTGTCCTGCTTGAGCACTTTGTACTCTTCACCGTTGTACTTGACTTCCGTGCCGCCGTAGGGGCTAAAGATCACCTTTTCGCCGGCCTTCACGACCATCTTGACGTCCTCGGTCCCGGGACCGACCGCGACCACCTCCGCGATTTCGGGCTTTTCTTTCGCGCTCCCCGTCAAAATAATGCCGCCCTTGGTCTTCTCTTCCGCTTCGACCAATTTGATCACGACATAATCATTGATTGGTTTGATTCCAAACTTCGCCATTTTCAACTGACTCCTTTCCTGTGCTTTCCGAATTGTTAGCACTCACTGTCATTGAGTGCTAACAGTACTTTAGTACTTCCTGCAATTCTTGTCAAGAGGGTTTCTGAAAAAATCTGCGGGCCCTTGGGGACGCCTCGGGAACCTCGGGGAAAACGCCTTCCGCTTATAGCAACAATTCATGTAATCCGCGTTGAACTTTATCAAATCCGGGATTTTTGTATCTCAATTGCTTCCCGAGCTTATGCGCTATCCGCTTTGCCAGGCTTTCAAGCCCATAAACGTTTCTTACCTGCTCACCGGTCGCAGTAATAACATCGATGCCGAGCGTATCCAAATCAAGCCGTTTTCTCGAGTCGTTGGCAATATTGCCCGCGTCTGTATGGTACAAGCTGCTGTCATACTCAACCGCAAGGTTTGCCGCCGGCCAGAAAAAGTCACATTTATAAAAAGCTCTGCCGGGTCGTTGTTTGGCAGCTTTTCCAATATTGATCCGTTTGTTCAGTTCCGGAGCCGGAAGCCCGTAACCGCCATATTTATAGGGCAATGTCAGAAGCATAAAAAGGATCGTTTCCATCGGCGAAGCTGATCCGTCCGCGACATAGCGCAAAGCCCTAAGCGCTTTTTCGTACCCTTTCACGCCTTGCATACGCGCTGCAAAGGATCTGAGTTCTTTTGCGCTGGTAAGCGGGGAAAGATTATACGATGTCTCTTCGGCGGTTTCCGGAGCTTTACCGGATTCATTGACGCGCTCCATGCCGCGTACATTGCCGTAATCGTTGATGTACGTATCTATATGCTCTAAATCGGGCACACTGCCACGGCCGCTGTGTGACGCACTTCGGTGTGTGTCGTTTTGAGGCCTGTCACTCGCAGGCAGGGAATAGGTACCGCAAAGTTCGAGCCCGAGCTCGACAAGCCTGACAAGAGGCAGTTCGCCCGCCATTTGAAAAAAGCAGAAAGCGGGTGCGCTTACGGCCACTCCATCACTTATTCTTATAAAAGACCACTCCGGAACAGCTCCTGTGTATACGCGGGGGCGAACTACCCGGGACCTTCGCTTTCCGTTTTTGTTGCTTATCATCAAATTGACCGGAAAAGACAGCCCGGAAGGCAATACGCCACATATGCCGGCGATATTCGGAAAGCCGGCAGGCAAGTTCTTCTTGTTGCGCAGCTTTGCAGCCTTCTTGATCTTCGCGCTTCTGTATAAACGCCAGTATTCCAAGGCTGATTTGTGGCTAATAATAATCTCCATACACGAAGTATAGCAGTTTTTAGCACAAAACGGCAGTTGGGGACGAAAATATCATCAAAAAAGCCTAAATTTAAAGAAAAAGTTCGATTATTGGTGAAAAAATCGTCCCCAACTTCCTGTTTGTGCTATTTTCATAAGGATCTGCTGCACAGATGTCTCTAAGACAAACAGAACCGCCCCCATTGCCTAAAGTGGTTTCCCGAAATAATTGTCGCAGCCGCAAGCCGGCGCCCGGCAATCAGCCTTTTCCCCGCGTCCGGTAGAGCAAAAGCGCGGCCAGGGTCTTGCCGTCGATGATTTCACCGCGGTCGATCATTTCGTAAAGCGCCTCGGGTTCCCAGAGCTCAAGGTCGATCGCCTCGTTTTCGTCGAAATCCGTCTCACCCGCCGTAAGCTCTTCGGCGAGATAGGTATGCAGCATTTCCGTCGAATAACCGACCGACGTATAGAAGGATACGAGGTGCGTCCACTTTGCCGCCGTATAGCCCGTCTCTTCATGGAGTTCGCGCTTCGCGGCTACAAGCGGGTCGGTTTCTCCGGGATCGAGTTTCCCGGCCGGCAGTTCAAAGATGACTTGCTCCGTCGCCTTCCGAAACTGCC
>WRFF01000152.1 GCA_009778945.1 Clostridiales bacterium
AAATTCTCCCTTCCGAATTCATGAAAATTCTGGGTTCCAAATTGTTGAAAAATCTCTATTCCAATTTCGTGAAAATTCTCCCTTCCGAATTCATGAAAAAAGTGCTTGCTTTTTGCAAACATAGGCGTAGTGGTGTTACGGCGAGGCAGCCGCGGGGCGCAGCCGAGTCTTTTCCAAAACGTTGCAACGAAGCACGACGCCAAGAACCGCGCAACGTTTAGTTGTCGGAGCAACAAACTATCGTTTGTCCAACGGCGCCGTTTCCCGTATAATGTCCATAATAAGCATCGCCGCGCTTATAGCGGCGCAAATGGGAACAAAAGGAGGCTATTATGAAATTCACTCATGTCACGATTACCGTCAAAAATCTGGAGGAATCCCTGCGGTTTTATCAGGACATCGTCGGATTGCCGATAAAAAGCCGGTTCACTCCAATGCCCGGTACGGAAATCGCGTTCCTGGGGGACGGTGAGACAAAAATCGAACTCATCCACAACCAGGCGCGAACAGAGTTCGCTGTCGGGAAGGACATTTCTTTGGGCTTTTTCGTCGAATCCGTGCAGGAAACCATGGAATCGCTTCAAGGGCAGGGCATCGCGACAAGCGAGCTGTTCCAACCGGCGCCGGGTGTGCGTTTCTTCTATATTTCGGACCCGAACGGCGTAAGTATCCAATTCATAAATAGCGCGGCATAGGCGGAAAACAAATGGATATTGAAAGCAGCCGAGTTGAATTTGAAAAACAAGCCCGCCGCTACCTTCAGGGGATTGCGGCGCCATCCGAAGCGTTTAAACCTGACGTTTCGGACGTTTTATCCGTTGAGCAAAAGATCTGCACCCTGTTTGGGGCATTAACGGCCGAATTGTTTGTGCCTTTGCATCAACTGTATTGGGCGGCGCAAGTCGGAGCGCTCCGAAACAATACCTCGGAACAGATCGAGGCTGTTATCAAAGCAATCAAACTGATACGCAATGCCGAAAAGCGCATGGGGAAGTTATTTCGTGACGCCGGGTTTTCCCATGATGAATTCGAGGACAACGCGCAGTTTGACAAGGATAATTATTCATCCCTGCAAGACAATATTCACAATCAATATATTTGTCTGGCGAATATGCTCCAGGCAACCAGAACGCTGACGGAACGCGGACAGCAAAAAGAATTGAAAACGTTTCATCGGGAAACCAACGATCAATTGTACAAGCTCCATAGAGATTATGAGAAACAGCTTCTCCCTCAAACTTTCGGGCAAGCGCTTGCCCGGGAATTGACGCGGGTAGCGGCGCAGTTTACCACGAAATATAAGCGCACACTTATTATCGAACCGCCCCCCATTGTGTAGTGAGCGGAAAACAAACCGCGGCAGGGGGCTTTAAGCCGGGCGCCGCTTTTTTGCGATTACAAAAATATACAATGGCAGGCAAAGGATCGCGATACCGGCGAAAATGGCGTATGCGGCGCCGTAGCTTGTGTGTTCTATGATCTTACCGCCCAGAACCGGGCCGAGAGCGGCGCCGAGATCCAGCGCTATAAAATACGTTGAATTGGCGACATGGAGGCGATGCCTTGGCGCGTCCGTCACAACAATCGCAAGCGAGCCGCCTTGCCAGGAACTGACTCCCAGTCCCAGGAGCACGGCTGCCGGAAGAAAAGCCGGAATGATCCCGCGGCCGAGAACAAAGAGGCCGGCGGCGAAAACCAGAAGCCCGAATACCATGATCGCGTTAGGCCCATGCTTATCGAATGTTCTGCCGATGAACGGGCGTGTCAAAAGCATGGCGCCCGCGCTCGCAAGAAAAATCGCGGACGACAGGCCGGCCGCGCCGGAACCGGATACGAAAACCGCGGCAAATGACATATAGAGATTATTGCAGAGAGAGAGAATCGCGCATAATATGGCGACCTCTATCGCGCTATGCTCCAAAACCCGCCATATCCCCCGTTCATCGGGAGGAAGCGTTGCGGTTCTATGCGCGAGATTTTCCATTTGCGCGGATATGGCTTGCTTTGTTTCAGTCGGTATTTTGACAAAAATAATTGCGATAAACGCGGCGGCGGCGGCAAGCGTTTCAAGAAGAAAAACAGTTGTGAAGCCATATTGATGCATCGTGTATACGGCCAAAAAAGGCCCAAGCGCCATGCCGAGGACCTGGCTCAAATTAAACCACCCGGTCCCTTCGCCTTTCTTTTTTTCCGGAATAATGTAGGACGCCATTGTCATCAGCGCATTGTTGTTGACGCCAAAAGTCGCGCCGGCCAAAAACCTGACCACGCAAAAAATCGCGAAGCTTTTTGCGATAAAAAGCAACGCGGTGAACACGATCAATGCGCCGATGCCAATGAACAGCGTCTTTTTAAAATCAATACGGGCCGCGTACCTGCTGTAAATGATCCGGGCGGCGATTGACCCGATGACGAAGACTCCCGCTCCGAAACCCGCCGCTGTCTCCGATACGCCGAGATCGCTGAGCGCATAGCTTGCGGATACCGAAAGGAGGGCGTAAAAATTGGAAGCAACGAAAAAATTCGATACCATCATCAATACATATTCTTTTGTCCAAATCCGATCGGTGTTCAATGTCTTGTTAAAAGTGCACCCATTATGGTATTTTGCTTTATACGGTAATCAGCGGCGCCCCGTTTTTGATGATTTCGGTAAGCGGCGGGCCCCAGGGGATCACTTCTATATCAAGCGCTTCGAGTGCTTCGGCCACCCCCAGTTGCCGGGCGCAGGAAATGCAGGCCGAAAACCTGACGCCGGCGTGCTGCGCTATCTTCAGGTATTCCTGGATGGCTTCGTTTTCGGATACCAGTTTCGCGGTCGCGCCCCAGATGATGACCGTCACGTTATCCCAAAATCCCCTCAGCATGCTGTTGGTCGAATACATCATCAACATGAACCGGGAAGTATCCATATTGTCGTTTGTCCATAAAATATGAAGCGTGTTTGAGTCTTTCATTTGCTCTCCTTTTGGGCTGTCCTATCTTCTTATGCTCGTTTTCCATAACGTTCACCGAAATTTTAACAGAGAACCGGATATTCCGCAATTAGGGGACAGCCCCAAATAGAAATGCTCTTCTCGCTGTAATGTGCGCGTAATGGCGCAATACACGGCTCCCTGATACAATAATACCGTTAGATTTTCGGAATAGTTGCCGGAGTAATAAAGTGAAATTCGCTGCCGGAGCTGTGCGAATAATTATAGTTTGAAAGGGTCTGCCGCAAAAGCTATGGCGCAGGAAATACATATTCATAACAAGAGCGACAAGCCGGACAATATCGTGCTGAAGGAGACGCTGATCGAAGCGGACTGCGCCCGGATAGAACAGGGGCTGCCGTCGTTTTTGCGCGGGTATTTCCTCTATCTGAAGGGCAATCTATTGCCGCTGTCACGGCTCGCGTACCTGCGCGACGTGCGGTTTTTCCTGAATTATCTCGTGCAGGAGACAGACATCACGCAGGCGGAGGACACGCACGGCATCAAGGCGGACGAGCTCGCCTCCGTGCAGGCCGTGGACGTGAACATCTTCCTCGATTATTGCCGCAAATACCAGGTGGAAAACGGGGGAGGGGTGACGGTCTATCACAACGACAACCGGTCGCTTGCGCGCAAGCGCAGCTCGGTCTCCGTCCTTTTTAAATACCTCTACCGCGACGGTTATGTGCCAAAAAATATCACAGACGGGTTTGACCCGATCCGGCTGCCGCACGCCGGCGACAAGGAGATCAAACACTTGGAGGAAGACGAGGTGATGGTGATGCTCGACGCCGTGCGCGAGGGCAGGGGGCTCAGCGCGAAGGAGCGCGCGTACTGGGAAAAGACGAAGCTGCGCGACCACGCGATGCTGCTGCTTTTCGTGACTTACGGGCTGCGGCTTTCGGAACTGCATCAGCTCAATCTGAGCTCGTTCCATTTCGGGCGCGGGGAGTTCAAGATTTTCCGCAAGCGCGGCAAGGAAGCGATTATGCCTCTGAACCAGACCGTTTTGCAGGCGTTGCGCGCGTATATCGAGGAGGGCAGGGGGGCGGCGACTGAGCCGGGCGGCCCGGACGGCGACGCGCTGTTTCTCTCGCTGCAGGGGCGCCGCATGACCGAGCGGCAGATCCGCGAGATGGTCAAGAAGTATACCGCGATCGCGCTCGGGACCGG
>WRFF01000153.1 GCA_009778945.1 Clostridiales bacterium
AGGAAATCCACAAAAGCCGAAGCTCGCGCCCCAAGTAAGCCGCCCTCCGCCGCTTCGTCAGCTTCGCAGGCGGGGAGCGCCGTCACCGGCAGCAGGATCCCCGCCCGGCGCGCGCTGTTATGCATCTTCCGTTTCTTCCCAGATCAGCCGGAAAAAATCCGCGGTCACCGGCGCCATTTCGATTTCGCACAATCCGCTGAGAAGCGGTACGGTTCTGTCCGAGATCAGGCTTTTCGCCACCTTGCCGCGCAGCCGCAAAAACGCCTCCCTGTGCGCGAGCGGCTGGAGCTCCTTCTCCTGCGCGAGGTCGATCACGATGCGATGCGATTCCGCCGTCGGATTGACAACCGTCAGCACGGCGTCTTTCGAGACGGTTTCGCCGAACGCGTCCTTCCCGTCCATCGTGTAGCGCAGGATTCCGAGCACATTGCCGTTCGTCGAATAAAACAGCGCATACCCTGTTTGAAGCGCCGGATGCTCCTGCCGGAGCTGGGCGATTTTTTTATACCATTCCAAAAGCTCCGGATCCTCTTCACGCCACATCTTGCGGTTGAACGGGTCGAGCAGGCCCGTCATGCCGACCTCATCACCGTAATACACCGCCGGGATGCCGGGCATCGAAAACTGGATGGCCGCCGCAAGCCGCTGCCGCTGCCCTCCGAGCGCGTTTTCTTTCGGCGTAACGGCGTAAACCGCCTGTTCCGCCCTGCTCATCTTGTGCGGATCCATGGGGTGCGACAGCAGGGTCCGTACGCGCGCCACGTCGTGTGACGAAAGCAAATTCATCAGCGTATAATACATCTCCGCCGGATAATTCATTTTTTGCGAGACTAAGAATTTCCGGTACGCGACCGCTCCGATCCCGCCCGTCAGGAAAGCGACCGTCTGATTTAAGAACGGGTAATTCATCACCGCGTCCAGCCCTCGCCCGAGCGCATAACGCCGCGTTTCGCCATAGGACTGCTTGGTGGTCGCGTCTTCCCAGACTTCGCCGATCAGGAAAGCGTCCGGATCCTGCCGCTTCACCGACGTGCGTATCCGCTCGATTGTTTCATCCGGCAGTTCGTCCGCGACGTCGAGACGCCAGCCCGACGCGCCGCGTTTCTGCCAGGCAGCCAGCACGCCATGCTCCCCGTCCAGGAGAAAATCCTGCCAGGACGGATCGCTTTTGTTGACTTCCGGAAGCGAACCGAACCCCCACCAGGTTTTGTACTTATTCGGCCAGGACGCAAAGCGGTACCAGCTGAAATACGGTGATTCCTTGCTTTGGTACGCGCCGGTATCCGCGTAATGCCCGTATTTATTGAAATAGACGCTGTCGTCGCCCGTATGCGAAAATACGCCGTCCAGGACAATATGCATCCCGAGCGTACGCGCCTCGCCGCAGAGCTGCCGAAAGCTCTCTTCGTCCCCGAGGACCGGGTCGATTTTCGAATAATCCCCCGTGTTGTACCGATGGTTGGACGCCGCCTCAAAGATCGGATTGAGATAGAGGAGGGAAATTCCAAGCGAAGCCAAATAGGGCAGCCTCTGCCGGATCCCTTCGAGATCGCCGCCGAAGAGATCACAGGGCATGTAGAAGGGGCGCCCGTTCTGCGCTTCGTAAACCGGCAGGTCGTCGGGGTTTTCATGCAGCTTCATCTCATCGCGCCCGAGCCCTTGGTGCCACGCGACGCCTTCGCGCACGCGCGCGGGGTCGCCGCAGCAAAAACGATCCGGGAAGATCTGATAGAGGATCGCGCGTTTTGCCCATGCAGGCGTCCTGAAATCCGCATCGAAGACGGTGAGCTGGAAAGAAGGCGGCGGGTTCTTGTACACCTTCCCGAGCCCCGCTCCGGAGCCAGTTTCCGCCCCATAATAACAAATGCCTCCGCCCTGCAGCGTGATCTCAAACCAATACCACAGCACCGTGGCGTCTGCAGGCGTCTGATACTGCGCCCGCAACACTTCTTCCCCGTCAACGGCAACCGCAGAACGAAATACCGTTACATCATCCAAAACGAGCGGTACGCGGTCAACCGTCCCCCCGCGCAGCACGCAGAGAGCCGCCTGCTCGAAATGCAGATCACGTATATAGAGCGAAAGCGTCACAACCGTGCCGCAGGACACCGCGCCGAGCGGCTTTCTGCACCGCTCCTTCGCGCTGTCGTGCACGAGGTTGAGTCCGCTGACAAGGATATTTCCAAAATAAATCGTTTCCATCATTCCACCAGATTTCGCGCGAAATTATTCGATCGGCCAGAGGCCCTGAAGATTCCAGATCCGGCTTGCGTATTCAAGGACCGCGCGGTCGGAAGAAAACATCCCCGAACAGATCGTATTGCGCGCACTCAGACGCATCCAGCGGCCCGGTTCCTCGTAGGCGCCCAGCAAACGGGAAAAGACCTCGTCATAAGAAGCAAAATCATGCAGGACATAATACTTGTCAGCCTTTCCCGGCCCACCGTGGAGCAGTGCGTTGTAGAGGTCATTGAACTGGCGGCCGTTCTGTACGGGTAGCACGCCGTTGACCAAGCTGTCCAGAACGCGCTTGAGGTTGGCGTTTTCGTTATAGAGGCGCATCGGGTCGTAGGTGCCGAGCCGGTTCATCTCCTCAATCTCCTCCGCGCGCGCACCGAAAATGAAAATATTGTCTTCGCCGACCGCGTTGTAAATCTCGATATTGGCGCCGTCCATCGTGCCGATCGTCACCGCGCCGTTCATCATAAATTTCATATTTCCCGTACCGGAGGCTTCAAGGCCCGCCGTCGAAAGCTGTTCGCTAACGTCTGTCGCAGGCATCAGGTGTTCGGCGACGAAGACATTGTAATCCTCGATGAACACGACGCGCAGTTTGTCCGCCGCCGCAGGGTCATTGTTGATGAGGTCCGCAACCGCTCCGATGAGGCGGATGATTTCCTTGGCCATATAATAGCCGGGCGCCGCTTTCGCCGCGAAGAGGAAAGTCGCAGGCACGATCGGCGGAGCAGGATGCTGTTTCAGCGAGAAATACAGGTGCAGCACATGCAGGATCTTCAGAAGCTGGCGCTTGTATTCGTGCAGCCTCTTGGCCTGCACATCGAAAACGGTCGAGGGATCGATCTCGACGCCCTGTTTTTTATAGAGATAATCGCGGAAGAGTTCTTTGTTCAGCCGCTTCACTTCCGCGGCCTCTTTGCAGAAACTCTCGTCGTCCATCCAGTCCCGCAGTTTCTCAAAATCGCGGTAGTCCTTCAGAAAATGCCGGCCGATGCGCTCGGAGATCAAGCCGGTCAGCGGCATATTGGCTTTCGCAAGCCAGCGCCGCGTTGTGACGCCGTTCGTAATGCCTTCAAATTTGTCCGGAAAAAGCACGTAGAAATCGTGGAAAGCGCGCGCCTTCAGGATATCCGCATGCAGCTGCGAAACGCCGTTAACTTTGCCGCAGACCGCGATACAGAGGTTTGCCATGCGGATTTCGCCGTTATTCACGATGCACAGGTCGTTCATCTTGCCCCAGTCGCCGGGCCATTTTTCCCAGATCCTGTCACGAAAATGCTGGTCAAGCGTCATGACAATCTTGTGGATGCGCGGCAGCAGGTCGCGGAACATACTTTCGTTCCAGCGCTCGAGTGCCTCGCGCATGATCGTGTGATTCGTATAATTGAACATCCGCGACGCGATATCAAAAGCTTCGTCCCACGTCAGTCCCTCTTCATCGAGCAGAATGCGCAAAAGCTCGGGGATCGCAAGCGTCGGATGCGTGTCGTTGATCTGCACCACATAATAATCGGGCAGCTCGCGCACATCCCGGCCATGCTGCTTGTGGTGGTTCACCAGAAACTGTATGGACGCGCTCGTGAAGAAATAAAACTGCTTCAGCCGCAGAAGCCGCCCCTGCTCATGATTGTCCTCGGGATAGAGTACCTGCGAGATCGCCTCGACAAGCGCACTTTCGAGCGACGCGCGCGCATAATCGCCCTTATTGAAATACTGCATATCGATCTCTGTTTTGGCCCGGGCTTCCCACATTCGCAGGATTGCGGGCACGCGGCTTTCATAACCGATGACGGGCATATCGTACGGATAGGCCATCACGCTCGTATAATCCGTATGGTTCACGCGCAGCCCCTGCTCCGTCCAGATCTCTTCGACATGGCCGCCGTATTTGACTTCCACCCTGTCGTC
>WRFF01000154.1 GCA_009778945.1 Clostridiales bacterium
AAAAAGGAGAATCATGTCCATAGATTTACGAAAAAGAAACCGGACGGGGACGCGGGAGCGCCTTGAAACGGCGGTAAAGGCCGCCTCCGCGTCCGGAAAACGCCGCCAGACGGCGGAAACCCCGAAGAACGAAAAAGGGTCAACGGCGCCGAAGAACGAAAAAGGAAGGGGCGCAAAACCCGCCGCCAAACCGAAGCGGGAGGATGCGCCGGCAAAACACGAGGCCGCCGCAGCCCCGAAAGGCAGGGCGCAAAGGGGTAGCGCCCCAAAGGAAAAAAGCGCTGGCGCGGCGCGCGGCCGGTCGAGCGGATCCGCACTTGAGATCATTCCCCTCGGAGGGCTCGGCGAGATCGGGAAAAACATCACAGCGTTTTGTTACGGCGAAGAGATCCTGCTCGTCGATTGCGGCATGAGCTTCCCGGATGACGGGATGCCCGGCATCGATATCGTGATTCCGGATTTCACCTTCCTGGAACAGCACAAAAAACAGGTCAAGGCGCTCGTCATCACGCATGGCCACGAGGACCATATCGGTTCGGTGCCGTATTTGCTGAAACAGGTCTCCGTACCCATCTACGCGACGCGGCTCACGCTGGGCCTGATCAACCACAAGCTGAAAGAGCAAGGCCTGAACGGCGACCTGCGGCATATCGATGCGGGCGACAAGCTCAAAGTGGGGCCTTTCCGGATCGAAACGATCCGCGCGACGCATTCGATCGCGGACGCGCTCTCCCTGATCATTGAAACGCCGGCGGGCACGATCTTTCATACGGGAGATTTCAAAATCGACTATACGCCGATCGACGGCGACCCGATGGATCTGCAGCATCTCGCGGAAATCGGAAAACGCGGCGTCGATCTCATGCTCTGTGACAGCACGAATGCGCTGCGCGCCGGATTTTCGCGGTCCGAAAAGATCCTCGGCCCGATCCTGGACCAAATTTTCAGAGAAGCGAAAGGGCGCATCGTCATCGCGACGTTCGCGTCAAACGTACATCGTGTCCAGACAATCATCAATACGGCGATCGCGAACAAACGCAAAATCGCGCTGTCCGGCCGCTCCATGCTGAACGTGATGGAACTTGCGGAAGAGCTGGGTTATTTGGATTTGCCAAAGGGCTCTATGGTCGATTTGGATAACATCTCGAATGTTCCCGATAAAAATCTCACAATTATCACGACGGGCAGCCAGGGAGAGCCGATGAGCGCGCTTGCGCGCATGGCGTCCGGCGACCATCGTTCCGTCAAGATCCGCCGCGGCGATACGGTCATTCTGAGCTCAAGCCCGATCCCGGGCAACGAGAAGACGGTTTCCGGCGTCGTGAACAGCCTGATCGGGCTCGGCGCGAACGTCATCCATTCGGATATCGCGGATATTCACGTCTCGGGGCACGCGAGCAGCGAGGAGATCCGGATCATGATTTCGCTGATCCAGCCAAATTTCTATATGCCGGTGCACGGAGAGAATAAACATCTGCTTCAAAACGCGGATATCGCGGAAAGCCTCGGCATCCCGCGGGACCATATCCTCGTGGCGGGCAACGGCCGCGTGGTCGAGATGGTGAAAGGGCAGCCGCGCCTCACGGACCGCCATGTGCCGGCGGACCCGGTCTTTGTGGACGGGCTCGGCGTAGGCGACATCGGGACCAGCGTGCTGCGGGACCGGCGGCAGCTTTCCGAAGCGGGATTGATCGTCGTATCGCTCACCTATGACGCGGCGTCGGGTTATCTGCTTTCGGGACCGGAGCTCTTTTCACGCGGCTTTGTCTATGAGAAGCGGAGCGGCGATATTCTGGAGGAGATGCGGCACGTGGCGGAAGAGGTCACGGACGAATATGAACGGACGGGGGACGGCGACCGCGAAGCGCTGAAATCCACGCTGCGCGGGAGGCTCAAAGGGGCGGTGTACGAGCGTACGAAACGCAGCCCTCTGATCTTGCCGATCGTAACGGAGGTGTGATCGATTATGGTACACGACAAGGCGCATGAGCTCGCCGCCGAACTCAAAAACTCCCAGGAATACCGGGATTATCTCGCCGCAAAGGCGAAGGTGGAGCAGAATCAGGAACTGACTGCGGCGCTGAACGATTATCAGGGAAAACAGTTTGAGCTGCAGCGGCGCCAGATGCTCGGCGAAGAGTCGGGCGCGGATATGATGGGGCAGATGCAGAGCCTCTACGCGATCCTTGCGCGCGACCCGCTCGCCGCGGAATATCTGCAGGCGCAGATGCGCTTCGCGATGATGGTGAACGATGTGTACGGGATCCTTGCGGAAGTCGTAAAAATATGAATAAAAATAACCGCGAACGGATTTGCGCCGGAAAGGACAGAGGCAGGCCATGATACGCAGTATGACGGGTTACGGGCGGGGCGAGGCCGCGGACGGCCTGCGGACGGTGACGGCGGAGATTCGTGCGGTTAACCACCGCTATTGCGAAATCTCGACGCGGCTGCCTTCCAAATACGCGTTTGCGGAGGAAACAGTACGTGCGGCCGTACGCGCCGGCGCGCAGCGCGGCAAGATAGACGTTTCCGTCCTGGTTGTCAGCTCAGCCGAGGAGGATGTAAGCGTAAGCTTGAACGCCGCCGCTGCGAAACAGTATTTCCAGAGCCTCCGCGAATTGCAGCGCCTCTATGACGTGACGGGCGAGATCGAGCTCTCGCTGCTTGCAAGCCTGCCGGACGTCCTGCGGCAGGGCCGCGCGGAGATGGATGAGGACACTTTGCGCGCCTTGATCCTCGAAGCGGTCCGGATCGCGCTTCTTCGTCTTGATGAAATGCGGTGCGCGGAAGGGGAGGCGCTCGGCGCGGATCTGGCGCGCCGCTTGGAGGCTGTTTCCGCGCTCGCCGGATCCATTGCAGGACGCGCGCCCGAAGTGCAGCGGCTGTATGCGGAGAAGCTGCGCGAGCGCGTTTCGCAGCTTACGGAAAAGACAGCGGATCCGGCGATGCTCGAACAGCGCCTTGCGATGGAGATCGCGGTCTTCGCGGACAAGGCGAGCATCGAGGAGGAGCTCGTGCGGCTTTCGAGCCATACCACGCAGTTTCTGAAGCTGATCGGGGCGTCGGGCGCGCCGCGGCCAGCGGCGGACGGCGGGACGTTTGAGCCGGTCGGAAAAAAGCTGGATTTCCTCGTGCAGGAGATGAACAGGGAAGCCAATACCATCGGTTCGAAAGCGAACGACCTGCGGATCACGGACCTCATGATTGACCTAAAAACCGAGATCGAGAATATCCGCGAGCAGGTGCAGAATATTTGTTGACGCCAGGTTGAATTGGCGTTGGAAATCAGGTCCGTATTTTCATAACCGCGCGGCAGGGCATTTATAATGCAGATACCCCGCCGCGTTTGTCCATGGAAACACTATCTGACACGACCAACCGTGTATTATGGCAAAAAATCTGCGTAAAGAACGATTATTATCGCGAAAAGCGCGATTATTCATGAAAAATGAGAGAATTTGAGGTGAAAATCGTTCTTTACTCAAAAAAAGAGGCAATAATCTGCTATAATCGTGTCATGGATATAGTTATCAGTCATAAATCAGCTTTGGAATATTGGCGCATGCATGGACAAGCGGAAACGGGGACCGCCGCAAGACAGCACCGAAAAACTCTGCCATTCAGCATTCCGGGGATTGTCGACATAAGCGGCGCGATTCCCGCGGGGCTGTCCTTTCCGGTCGATTTGATGGTGGGCAGCCCAAACGGCAAGCGCATATCAAGCAAGGTTCGGCCGCATGTCTACGCCGGTCCGACTCCGGAGTGGGGCTTTGTCGGCATAGGCCGCGGAGTGGTTGTAAGCGCCCCAACTCTCTGTTTTTTTCAAATGGCCGGCGAATTGCCGTTGGTCAAGTTGATAGAACTTGGGTTTGAGCTTTGCGGTTCGTATTCTCTCCATAATGGCAACATGCGCGACGGCGAGCAGGATCCCGGAGTCGGCGCTGAATATGGCGGCGCGTGCGCCGGCGGGGATAGCCGGTTGTATATCAATGAGTATGGCAATATTCGCAAGAATGTTATCAGGAGCAAGGTCGGCACAGAGCGTGCCGGCGGGTTTGCCGGCGGGTACGGTGGGACACAGGGCGTAGAATACAACAGGGCGGGCGGCAATATC
>WRFF01000155.1 GCA_009778945.1 Clostridiales bacterium
CCGGTTTGTGTTGCCGTCGCGGCGGGAGGCGTGGTTGCCGTTGCAGCGGGAGGCGTAGCTGTAGCAGCCGTACTGTTGCCTGTGAGCGTCACAAGTTTCGTCGACGAGCCGAGATTATAGTAGAATGCCAAAATATCCTTATAGGTTTTCCCGCTGTTCGCCATCTGGTATGCGCCGATTTGGCTCAGCCCCGAAGCGTGGCCGCAGCGCACCGCGGCAAGCAGCCACGATGTGCCGTCATCGCGCAGATAGAGCATCCCGTAACGCGTGCCCACACCGAGCGCCTGATTCAGGAAAGGATATTTGGATGTGCTGCCGGACGGCGTATAGGGGCCGAAAGCCAGCGCGATGTCCCGCGCGGCGGCGGCGGCGGTCTTCGGCAGGCCGAGCGTAATAGTCGCGCCGAGCCAGGCGCGGTCCGGAGACGAATAGTTCGGATTTGTCAGCGCGATGCTTTTGACGGAAACATCGGATGGGATGGAGGATACGTCTACGCCGGTGCCGCTCAGTTTTTCACGCAAAAACTTGTACGGCTGCGCATCGGAAGTTTTCAGGTCAGCCGCTTTTATCGTTTTCGGAACGGTGACCTTGGCTCCGTACGCCGCCGAGGAAAGCGAAACCGAGAGGTCGTAACTGTCCGCTTTATACGGAAGGTAGTCAAAATTCGTCCCGGCCGCCCCCGAAGATTTTGGATACTCCGTATTGCCGCCGTTGGACGCGCCGTAGCAAGCGTAGACCGCGCCGCCGGACGGTGTCTCAAGCACCTGTCCCGCCGTGGCTTTCGCCGCGGCCATGCAATTGGAATAGGAAGCGTTGTACCCGTAATAGGACTGGTCGCTGTTTGCGATATCCTGGTCTGTCCCCGCCCGGTTGATGGAACACATTTTGTAGTATGCGTAACTGCGCGTCGCGACCGCCTGCGCTTTCAGCGCCTCGGCCGGCCAGGCGTTGCTCATCTCATACGGAAGCACGCCTGCGACATATGTATCTATCGGAAGCTGGTTCACGAGCTTGAGCCCGCCGCCGCTTTGAAGAATGCGCAGGTCGCCCGCATACTGATATCCGCCGCTGATTTGGATCAGGTTGTCTGTGGACGTGCTGCCGGCCGCGATTGTAACATCCCCGCCGAGCTGCCAGGAATTGCTTCCGGCCGTAATGAGGATGCCTTTGCTGTTTGTCTGCGCCGTGAAGGCGCCGGAAAGTGATTTCCCGTTCGCCGTGATCGTGTGCGCGCCGGTAGCCTTCATGCTGAACGAAGCCGGTTGGCCATAGGATGAGAGCTGCACGCGCACGACCGTATCCGAAAGCGCCGACGCCGCGTATGCCGCCGGGGCCGCGGGCAAAAAAGGCAGCGCAAGGGCGGCGGCCAAAACGATCGCCGAAACCACCGCAAGCCGCGATATTGTTTTTGAGTTTTTGTCTTTTTCGATAATCATATTGTTTTCCTTGAACTATACCCGATGAAATCCATCCGGTTTCACTCGCATAATTATTTATTACCCCGGCAATTAACAGTAGGAAGAAATTGCTGAGGATTTGAGCCAATATGTGAGGCGCCGAAACCGCGCATACAGCTGGGAGCGAAGCGACTCACATCCCAGCGTGGTGGTATGTAAGGCTTTCGGCAACAAAGCATGTTGGCGCAAAGACCGGCAATAATTCCTACTGTCAGTTGCCGGGGTAATATTATTATAGGAAACAAAACGCGGCGACAAAAGGCGTGCAGATGATGTTTGATTTACAAGAGGGTTACAGAAAACAACGTTGCGTTATGCAAACGTTTTGTGTAATCGCATGTTATACTATGCACGAATACGGTTCCTGTATGAAAAAACCTGTTCGGAAAGGAGTGACACAAATCATGGATATGAAGTATCGCGAAATTCTCACCGGCGACAGGCCGCTCGGGAAATACCCGCTGCATTTGCTGAAGCGGGTTGATTCGCCCACCAACAAGTATGCCGGGGAGATCACAAGACGAGACCCCGACGAAACCGCGTTCGACAGGGCTGCCAACGGGGAATACGGCGAAGAGATCGCGGATCTTATCAAAAAATTTCACGGGCGGGAGCCCTTGCTCGCCTCATTTGTTTCGCTTCAGACGCATCTCGCCAAATTCGGCCTGCCGCCTGTCGCGGAGGAGAAAGCGCCGATACCGGAAGACGCGCGTATCCTCACGCGGCACATCAAAGCCCTTGCCTATTTTGCCGGCGCGGATATGGCCGGAATCTGCAGGCTTCCGCAAAGCGCGCTTTATCTGCGGACAGAGGAACGGGATCCGATAGAATGCGATTTGAGTTATGCCATCGTTCTTCTCAACGTCAAGCATACCGATACGATACGCAGTTCCTACGGCAGGGAATGGATAGACGATCCCACAAGTTTTGCCGTTTACCAGCGGAGCGCCTGCCAGGCGCAGGTGATTGCGGGCTACATCAGAAGGCTCGGCTGGGCGGCGGAAACTTCTATTTTTGATAAATATTTGACGGTCATGCCGCAGTTGATCATTGAAGCGGGCCTCGGCGAGGAGTCGCGCATGGGCATCGCGCTGAATCCGTTCGTCGGTTCGGCTTTTAAAACCAGCGCGGTCCTGACGGATTTGCCTCTGGAAGCGGATAAGCCGATCGACTTCGGATTGCAGGATTACTGTTCAAATTGTAAGATCTGCGCCGAACAATGCCCAATGCGGGCGATCTCCTTCGGGGACAAAGAATTATACAACGGATATGAGGCTTGGCCCCTTAAGTACAGAAATTGCGTCACAGGCGTTGTGACAAACAAGACCGGAAACATCTGCGAACGCTGCATAAAAATCTGCCCCTGGAACCGCCCCGACAATCGTCCGGAAAATTTCCGCGAGTGGGATGGCAACGTACGGTTCCTGCATGATTCGGTAAACCGCCAGGCGGGGCGGCTCAGGGCAAACGGCTACCGGGAGCCCGAGGAATACACGGATAAATGGTGGTTCCCCCTCCTGTATGCGGACGGCAGCCTGATCGACGCGCCTGAGTTTGACTACGCGGAACTTGACAGAAGGCTTGCCGCCATGAAAAAAGATCGATGACAGGAGGGTCCGTATACAGCGTCCATCCTTAGAGGGATTTTTATATTTCCGCAAAAACGGTTCTCAAGGCAGTATTATGGCGTGAAATATGTACATTACAAATATGAAAGCTAATGTCGTATGACCCAAAAGACCGGGAGGCAGACAAGAAAACGCAGAAAACAAAGGCCGCTGTTTGTGGTCGCTTTTGTCATCGGCGCGATTGTGTTGGGGTGGTCATGGAATGTTTCCCGCAACAACAGCGCTCCTGAATCCGACGATTTAACTTATGCGGATGCAGATCATACCGAAGTGAAATGGAATGTGACAGACACGCTTCATCTGCGCGAAGATATGTCCACGTACATAAAGACGCTCGGACATAAATTCTCTTTTGTCTACCCTGTAATCAGCGGCTACAGCAAGATAGACGTTGCTCCGGACAATTGCCGCGTCACCGAAATCTATCGCGATGAAAAAACGGATCTGCAATATCTGCTGTTTGAGTTTGACAATACCGACGCGCCGGAGGACACCGTAATCGATTTTAAAATCTCCTACAATAACGGCCGGTTGATGACGGGCCGCACAATCCCGTTGCCCTCGTACCACCCTTATTCATCGAAAACCGCCCAAAAGGACTACACGGTCAAAGGGCGGATTTTTCAGAAGTCTGTAAATACCCCCTTGCCGATCGGCCAGATTATTACAGATAGTCCGGAAATAACGGATTTTGCACAGAACATCACATCGGTTGAGGAACTGATAAAAAAATTGGACGAACACTTCAACAATCTTGACATTGTTTATGCGCCAGGAAATGTCGGCTATAATGAAGAAAGTGACGATAGATCCGGGACGCAGACGGATATTGAAACTTTCACAAACGGAGGCGACTGCCTGGATTTGGCCTGCCTGACGGCCTCTGTCGCGCAAAAGTCGGCGATTGACGGTTTGACTGCCGCCGATGTGGTGGACGGTTATTGGAAGACAGCGCCCCACGCGCTTACGCAGATTGCCATAAACGGCCGCGTCCATTATA
>WRFF01000156.1 GCA_009778945.1 Clostridiales bacterium
CCCCGAGTTTTTATCCGTATTTCACGGCGAGGCAAAACCTTGAATATATCGGAAGATTATATCCCGCCTGCCCGCCGGGGCAAATCGTACAGACGCTTGAGCGGGTCGGCCTTGCCCCTTATATCGATGAAAGGGTGTCAAACTTTTCATTGGGTATGAAACAGCGGCTTGGAATGGCGATGGCTTTGTTCACCGATCCGGAACTCCTGGTTTTGGACGAACCCGGCAACGGTTTGGACATCGAGGGGATGGCCGACGTACGGGCCATCCTGCAGGCGCAGGCCCGGAAGGGGAGGACCATTCTGATCTCCAGCCATCTGGCGGCGGAGCTTGAACAGATCTGCACGGACGTCGCCATTCTTCGGGAGGGCGTGCTGTTGGACATCGCCAAAGTGCCCGAGTTGCTCACGGAGTACGGAAGCATCGAAAAATATTATCTTGCCCTGATCGGCGCAAAAAAGGGGCTGGCGTCATGACCGGTCCGCAAAGCACGCTGGCCCTGTCGAAGGGCGAATTCCAAAAGATATGGGCGCAGCGCAAATTTAAAGTTTTCCTCATCATCTTTGCGCTTGTGATCATCGGCGGCGCGCTGCTCGGCGTTATCCCGGGGAGCGTCATAAAACTTACGATGGGGAATTACCCGTACACGGCGCTCTCCGTCATGACCTATGTCTTCGCGCCGATTGCGATTTTCACATCGGCGGCCGATTTCTTTTCCGGCGAATTTGACTCCGGCCAAATAAAGGTTGCCCTGACCCGGCCGATCGCCCGTTACAAAGTGCTTTTCGCGAAAGTGCTGGCGATCGCCGGTTTTGTCGGCGTGGTATTCCTGAATACCCTCGTGCTTTCCGTGGTTCTGGGCGTCGTCTTTTCCGGCGTTTCCTCGCTCAGTTTCGCTATGGTTCTCGCCTATATCGTGGGCTATATCCCGATGCTCGCGGTGATAGGCCTGGCGGTGCTGATCGCTACGCTGGCGAGGGCCGGCACGTCCTGTTTCAGCCTTTGCGTATTTGTGTACATCGCGTTCCACGTCGCCGGGGTTTTATTCTCGGCGGTTTCGCCCGCCCTGTTCACCACGTATCTGGGCATGGGCAGTATGGTGATCGGGTCGTCCGTCCCGGTGTCCGGCCTGCTCTCCGGCATCGCCGTTTCCCTGGGCTATGCGGCCGTTTGCCTGTCCGCGGGCGTTCTGAGGTTTTCAAACAAAGAATTTTAGCGGCTCAGCCTCTCAGGCCTTTTTTGTTATACGCCAGCGCAAACAGGGCCGCAAGCACCGCGACGTTCGCCAGGATGATCAGGGCTGCCCGCGCAAAACCGGCGGAAAAATCATTCGTCAGCGTGTTCACCTGCATCGTGTAAAAAATGCCGAACACGTTTTTCACACTTTCGTTGAACAGTGCCAGCATCGGAGTGAACCCAAGGATCATACCGAGCGGCAGAGCCACCGCAGTCGCGGCCTGTTGGTTCTTCGAGACGATCCCGACGGTTGCGCCGAGCAGCATGGACGCGACGGCGCCGAGCATCAGCGCGGCCACGAATTTGACAAAGTCCGCCCCTGCAAAGCCGCCGATCAAGCCGAATACGACGGACACCGCCAGGGAGATGATGGTCATAACCCCGCCTATGCCCAAAATATACTGATAAGGCTTCACTCCGGCCATAATGAGGAAACGCAGGCTTTTGCGCTCACGGTCCTCCGCAATCATACCCGCGGTCGCGGTAAGGACCAGCATTCCCGCGAATATGCCCGCGAACATCGTGACAAACATACCGTTGGGGATGACGCCGCCGCTCGGCTTGGCGACCATTTCCGTGAACACAAACGCTACGAGCGGAAAAATTATGAACTGGGGCAACACCATGCGATTTTTTAATATATCCCTCAACTGCTTGGAGAAAATCGCGTTTACGCTATACATTCCAATTCCCCTCCTGTCATCTCGATAAATACCGCTTCTAAATCCGGTACTGTCTTGACTGCGTTGTGCCGTTCGCATATTTCCGCCGGGGCGCCCTGTTCGACGATGACCCCCTTGTCCAGCATTACCACGCGGTCGCAGAGCTCTGTCGCTTCCTCCATATTGTGCGTGGTCAGGAATATGGTCGCGCCCCTGTCGCGCAGGCCCAAAATCAGCTTGTGGATGCCCCGCGCCGTGCCGGGGTCGAGGCCGCTGGTCGGCTCGTCGAGGAACAATACCTTCGGCTCGTGCAGGATCGCACGCGCTAGGGCCAAGCGCTGCCGCATTCCCTTGGAAAGCGTATTGACGGCTTTTTTCGCCGCCTTCGCGAGGCCGACGCTTTCCAGCGCTTCCATGGATTTGCTGCGGGGGATCCCGTATATGTCCGCAAAGATATTCAGGTTTTCCAGGCAGCTCAGCCGGACAAACAGTCCGTCCTCGTCCAGCATCAGCCCTGTTTCGAAAGGCGTGACGCCGATACCGTGGCTCCCTCCGTCTGCATCAAGCTGATTCGTCAGAATGTTGATGATCGTCGTCTTGCCGGCGCCGGACGGGCCGAGCAAACCAAAGATCTCGCCTTCCTTCGCTTCAAAAGTCACGCCGGACAGCACAGTCTGTGCGCCGAAGCGTTTTGTAATATTGTTCATTTGGATCATTTTTGTTGTGCTCCTTCCAACGGGTCTATCCCGTTATTTGTAAAATAGGCTTGCATAGCGGCCCGGAGATATGTCTCCACGTTCCCCCAGCGCTCCTTCCATTGCGCGTCCCAACCCTCCTTCTGATCGGCAAATTCAACGAGCTTGGGCAAGAGGGCCATGTTGCCGCCCGTGAACTCCACAACCATATCCCACCATTCTTTGCCGACGGCCTGGCCCTGTTCGCTCTCCGGCGGTATCCCGTTTTTTTGCATGTCGTCCGATTTTTCGCATACCTTGTTCAATGTATTTATGATCGCTTTGGCGCTCTCCATGTCAAAGCGGCCGTGGAAATAGTCAAGCGTTTCGTCGTCCATGTGTTTCACCAGACCGTATAAATCGTTCTTTAGCTGCAGGTTGACGATAATATCGGCGTATTTTTTGAAATTCACTTCTTTGATCAGCAGTGTCTCCTCTTTCAGCTTTTCGATGCTGCCAAGCACTTCCGACAGCGCCGCGATCTTTCCCCGGATCGCTTCCGCCTGCTCCGTGAGTATTTCGGCGACCTGCTTCGGGGTGTCTATGCCCGCGAGCCTGACTTTGATGTCGTCCAGCGAAAAGTCCAGATATTTCATAGCCTGTATCTGATGAAGCCTGAAGATATCTTTGTCGGTGTACAGCCTGCGCCCGCCCTCGCTCTCGGCGGACGGCGCGAGCAGGCCTTCTTTATCGTAGTATTGCAAGGTGCGGACTGTCGTGCCCATTTTTTTCGCGAGCTCGCCTACGGTCATATAGCCTTCCGGGATTGCCCTGTATTTTTCCATTGTGCTTACCTCCATGAACGTAGTATATTTCATTACGCTACGTCATATGCAAGACCTTTTTCAGATATTTTTTCTTTGCCGCCTCAGAAACTAAATCCTCTTGAGTTTCCACAAAATGCAGGCGTGAAAGCGTGTGCAGTAAACGCCAAATTGTCACTGTGGAGTGTGAAATTCGGTGTTTAGTGACAATTTCGCCTGTTCCTGTTGCGATACTCATGGGGTTTTGTCACTATGAGACTTGAAATTCGGTGTTTAGTGACAATTTCGCCTGTTCCTGTTGCGATACTCATGGGGTTTTGTCACTATGAGACTTGAAATTCGGTGTTCAGTGACAGTTTGCTCGGTTCTGGTCGTGATAGTTATGGAATTTTGTCACTATGGAGCGTGAAATTTGGTGTTTAGTGACAATTTGCTCGATTTGGGTAGTTTAAGTGAGTACAAACAAGAGAAAATTGTTACTGGAACCGCCTCTTTACAAAAATAGTGACAAAGCTTCAATATTTTGCGGAAAAGCAAGTAAATCCTATGTGGCATAGACAACGATTTTATGATACATTAAATCATACGCAGGATTTTTCGTTTGGGCCTTTAGCTCAGTCGGTCAGAGCATCCGGCTCATAACCGGACGGTCCCGGGTTCAAGTCCCTGAAGGCCCACCA
>WRFF01000157.1 GCA_009778945.1 Clostridiales bacterium
CAGACCCTGCGGCAGGAAACGGCTATAAAAAATCCGGTCGTCATCGAGCGGATCTGCGAAGTCGATTTGCTCAAAGGCGGATGGCAGACGCAGGCGGTTCCGCTGGCGCAGAGCGCGCCAATTCCTGAACCGGCGGATACCGCGATCGATCCGGATGACGCGAAGGCAGCCATCGGTAAGATTGATACCGTCCAGGAGCATTTGGATTCGCTGCTCGCAACGGCGCGCGAAAAACTGGAGAAAGCGCAGGAAAACGCTGTTGACGCCGAATCCTTTACGGCACTGAAAAATGTCGTGCTGCAGCTCGAAAAAGATACCATACAGCTCGCGGGCGAACTCACGGACAACAAAAACGAAAAATAAATAATTAAATAATAAACAGGAAAGGCAGATAAAATTATGAAAAGAAAAGCGTATTCAATTCACAGGAAAGGCATGCGTGCTGTTGTATGCGCGCTTGCGCTGCTTTTTGCATTGGGGCTGCTTGCCGGATGCGGAGCGAAAAACGCGGCGGCGCCGGATACGGGCGCAGGGACGGGCGCCGGAACTCCGGCGGCGGCGCCGGAACCGAAGCCGGTTTTCGGGCTGACCGGCCTTGACGCGCCGGACAAACAGGCGGCGGCGAACAAGGTCATCTCCGTGAAGATCGAGAATACGCCGGAGGCGCGGCCGCAGCTCGGCATCGCGCGCGCGGACGTGGTCTATGAGTCGATCACAGAGGGCGGCATCACGCGGTTCAATTGTCTCTTCCAGAGCGATATCCCGGACGAAGTCGGCCCGGTGCGCAGCGCGCGGGATTCCGACATGACAATCGTGCCGGAATACGGGGCCCTTTTCTTCTTCAGCGGCGCAAATGACCAGGTCTGGGCGCGTATCTCCGCGTCGACGATCAATATCATGTCGCAGGACTCCGCTTCGGATCTGTATCACCGCGTGAGCGGCAAGGTGGCTCCGCACAATCTGTATCTGGATCTTTCAAAGGCTTATGAGCAAGCCGCGAAGATGGGTTTCATTCCCACGGAAACCAAGCTGCGCACACTGGAGTTCGGCGATCTCCCGCCGGCGGATTCGCAGACGAAGATCACAGCGTTTAATGTCCCTTTCAGCGGCGCGGACTACAATGTCGACTGGACTTGGGACCAGACGGCGGGCGTAACGGGTAAAGGCGCCTGGCTGCGCTCTATTAAAAATGTACCGCAGACCGACGCGGCGGACAATGCGCAGATTGCCGCAGAGAATGTCGTGGCGCTCTGGGTCGATTATGTGCCGGCTCCGCCCGTACCGGGCAAAGGGCAGACCTATAATATAAATCTCGCGGGTTCGGGGACGGCATGCGTATACAGAGACGGCGCGAAGATCGAGGGGACCTGGACAAGCGACGGAGTGACGCCGCCGCGTTTCTCGGATGCAAACGGAAATCCGATCCCGCTCGCGGTGGGACATACATGGTTCCAGGTTCTTCCGACGGGCACACAGATCGTGGACACACCTGCGGAGATCGCTCCCCCGATCGACAGCCAGGGCGGATCGGGAACGACAGCAGCGGACGGCGGGACCGGAACCGGGACAAACGGATAGGAGAACGCGGACAGGATGAGCAAACCGGCGTTTTCCATGGAAAGGAGACAGGAATTTATGCAGGAATTAAAAAAGCGCGGCAAAAAGCCGATTGGAATGGCATTGCTCGCGGCGGTTTTCACGGCGGCGCTCGTCATCAGCCTTTCCGCATGCGGAGGAGCCGGTACGCCGGGCGGCGGTTCGGCGGTTGACAATGGAAGCTCCGCGGCGCCGGGCGGCGGTTCGGCGGTTGACAATGGAAGCTCCGCGGCGGCGGGCGGCGGATCCGCGCCGTCGACGGGCGGTACAACGGATAAGGAGGTACATCCTGTGATAGAGATTACAATGGAAGACGGCGGCGTGATCGATGTGGAGCTCGACCGTTCCGCGGCGCCGATTACGGTCGATAATTTTCTGAAACTCGTGAACGAGGGCTTTTATGACGGCCTCACATTCCATCGCGTCATTGACGGGTTTATGATCCAGGGCGGCGACCCGCTCGGCAACGGGACGGGCGGATCCGACCAGACGATCAAGGGTGAATTTTCGGCGAACGGGGTGAACAACCCGATCAGCCACGTGCGCGGCGTGATCAGCATGGCGCGCAGCCAGGACTATAATTCCGCGAGCAGCCAGTTCTTCATCACAAACGCCGATTCGACATTCCTGGACGGACAGTATGCCGCGTTCGGACATGTGACGAAGGGAATGGACGAAGTCGATAAGATCGCAAAGGTTCCGAAAGATTCGAACGATAAGCCGATCACCCCGGTTGTCATCAAAACGATCAAACAGATCAGTTGAGAAAGCGCCGGTTCTTAAATCTCGTTAAAAAGGGCGCCGTCCGGCGCCCTTTTGTGGTTCTGTGAACGGCAAGCGGACTAATCGTTCGCATGCGCCTGATTGTATTCGGGAATTGAAAGCGGTTTGAACGGATCGTATTTCGCGAAGGTTGAATTCGGATCGTAGTACTGATCCACATTCTCCGGCGTTACAACCGTACACGGTGTGATTGAGGTGGCCGGAAGATTGTTCGCGAAGGTATTGTATTCCTTCTGCGCCGCCTGGCTGCCGCCGTCAAACAGGTTGTAGATCATGTCGACGATCGCCGTCGCGGACTGCATGGGGACGTTCGTGACGGTCGCGAGCAGGTCGCCCGATTTGATCATGTCAAGCGCGTTCTTCGTCGCGTCCGCGCAGGTCACCACCTGGATGTCCTTGCCCGGCTCCTTGCCCTGGTTGCGCATCTCCGCAATGACGCCTACCGCCATGGAATCCATTTCGACATACATCACATTGATGTTCGGATTCTGGACAAGCAAATCCGTCGCGGCCGTCTGGCCTTTCGCCGGTTCCGTGCCGCCGCCGACGCCGAGGCCGACGAGGTTCAGGCCCTGGGCGGAATCGTCATATTTGCGCGTGTTTTTGAATTGCATCCAGATATTGTAGGCCTCCAGGATGGCGTCGTATTTGGACGCGTACGGATGTCCGTTCATCTGGGCTTCCTGATAGATATAACCCGCAATCCAGCCGCAGGGACGGCTGTTGGAATTGGAATCCGAAAGCACCGAGATGACCATGGCGACATTCAGGACCTGCCCCGGTTTATAGAGCTTCTGCGCGCTGTAAACGCCGCACTGGAAACCCGCGTCGCTGGCCGCCGAGACGAGCGCCGTGATGATCTGATAATCCGGGCTTGCGTCGGACGGCGCGGTCACAAGGACCGGAATGCCCGCGGCTACGCATTTCTGATACATCTGCACGCTGGAGTTCATGTCCACCGGGTTGAGCAAAATGATGTCTTTTTTCTGTGTGATAAAGGTGTCCACCTGCTGCTGCTGGGTATCCAGGCTGAAGTCGGCGCTTTGCAGATCGATCGAGATGCCGTATTTCTTGGCTTCGGACATCGCGGCGTCGCGCATCCCCGTGAAGAAATCGGTGCCGAGGGACGCCGCCGCCCAGCCGACCTTCACCTGATTGGCAGGCTTATAGGCAACCGGCAGCCCCTTATTGACGGACGTGCGGTCGTCCAAATGCTTCGGCTGGATGCCGCCGAGCGGAAGCGACGTCTCCGGATTGTTTACCAGCGCCATGATTTTGTCGTACGACGTACTGGCGCCTGCAGCCGCGGAACTTCCGCCGGCTGCTGCGGCGCTTCCGCCTGCGGCCGGCGCCGGCACGGCCGACCCCGCGGGTTGGCTGGTATTCGGCGTCGCGGTGCAAGCCGTAAACACCCCTGCGAGAATGATGATTGCCGCCATCAACAGTGCAATACTTTTCTTCATTCGTGTTTTCCTCCTAATCTTTTTCTTATAATTTTTATGCTTGCTTTAAGTATTAAACCCTGCCATAACTTTAATAATGTGCCCCGAGGATGTCAAATGCAAAAAAGGACCAAAAAAAATCGAGTTTGGACTTTGTGATAGAATTTTCATATGAAAACCCACCCAAAGGACTTGTTTGAATATAGTTTCATGGAATTGACGGAATTTCTGGAGGCGCTTGGCGA
>WRFF01000158.1 GCA_009778945.1 Clostridiales bacterium
CACTTCGTTTTTACGTTCGATCACTTTTACGTGATCGAGCCGGAGACCGGAAGCCGAAACGCCGTATTCTTCGCCGTGCAGCGCCGACTGCGCAATCTTTGCGGAATACAGCAGGGATTTCGTCGGGATGCAGCCTTCGTTCAGGCAGACGCCGCCCAGATTCCGCTCTTCGAGAAGCAGCGTATGAAATCCGGCGTCCGCGGCCCGTTCCGCGGCGAAATAACCGGCCGGCCCGCCGCCGAGGACGATCAGGTCATATAGATTAGTCTGTGCTTCTTGCATTTCTTCATTCATAGTCTTACCTCTGGTTCCCGCCGTGCGCGGTTGCGCTTTCGAATTCCAGCGCGATCGTCCTCCAGGAAAACGCTTCGAGCGCCTTGCAGAGCTCCGCCGCAAAACGGGACGCAGGCGCGCCGTCTATGGCGCGGTGATCGTAGGTGAGCGAAATCCCGATTGAAGGATAAATTTCGGGCCGGCCGTTCCGGCCTCTGCGCACGCGCTCCGTTGCGCCGCAGATCCCCGCGATCGCGGCCTGGGGCGGATTGATGATCGGTGTGAAAACCTCGACGCCCGTCGCGCCGAGATTGCTGACCGTGAACGTGCCGCCGGCCAAAAAGTCCGGATTGATGCGGCCCTCCCTTGCGGCTGCCGCCAGCGCTTTCACTTCGGCGGAAATCCCTTTCAGCGATTTTTTCTCCGCGCCGAATACCGTGGGCACCATCAGGCCGCGCGGCGTATCGACCGCGACGCCGAGGTTGACCGTATGGTACTTGCGGACACCGGTATCCGAAACAAGCGCATTGATCTCCGGATGTCCCGCGAGTGCGCGCGAGGTGACGTAAAGGATGATGTCGCCAACGGATACGCCGCGATAACCGAGCGCCTCGTCGGAGTTTTTGAAATCCTCGCGCATCGCGAGTACATTCGTTGCGTCGAAACTGTGATGATGCGTCAGCTGCGCACCGGTATGCAGCGAAGCCGTCATGGATTTCGCGATAGCGGCGCGGATTTTCGTGAACGCTTCATCCGTATAATCCGCTGTCGGGGCCGAGGCCGCGTTCATTCCCGCAGACGTTTCCTGCGCTTCCGCAGTCCCCGCATAAGCCGCGTTCGCGGCCCTGACCACATCCGCTTCGAGGATGCGCCCATCGGGGCCCGTCGGGACCGCGTTCCGCAGATCGACGCCCCGTTCGGCCGCGAAGCTGCGCGCACGCGGTGAGGCGGTCAGCTCCTCTTTAGCCGTGGAGGGCGGCGCGCTTTGATAAGGTTCCGGATTCGGAACGGACAGCGGCAGCAGCGACGCTTCTTCGGCCGTTTCAGAGGCCGGCGCGGTCGGTTCGGATGCTGCGCCCGCCGTGGCGATCAGCGCCGAAATATCCTCGCCCGCCTCGCCGACGATCGCCACCGGTTTCAGCACCGGCGCTTCGTCACCTTCCTCGTAAAATTTATGCAGGAGAACGCCGTCCGCCGTCGATACGCACTCAAAAGCAGCCTTGTCTGTCTCATACTCAAACAGCGGCTCATTCAATGCCACCGCATCGCCGACATTCTTGCGCCACGCGCCGACCAGACAGGATTCCACCGTAATACCTTCTTTGGGCATCAAAACTATTTGCGCCATACTACCTCCTAAGCTACCCCTGTTTTTTGCATCTCACTTTAACATCACCTGGCCGCCTGTCACCGGCACGGCCTGGCCTGTTTCATACTGCTGCTCGATGACATAGCCGACCGCAAGCACGACATCTTCCGCACGACAGCCGCGTCCGAGCGGGACTTTTGCCTCATAATATGCGCGCACCTCCGCGGTCGTCTTTGCGCCGGGCGCCTTGCCCGCATCCAGATACTGTTTCAGAAGCCCGTGTTTCGGGTCGTTCCACAGCGACCCGTCGAGCAGGTCGCCCGGACAGACCGCGTTGACCTTGATCCCGAAAGGCGCAAGCTCCAGCGCAAAACTTTGCACAAGCCCAATGCCGCCGAACTTCGATCCCGCGTAGGCGAAATTCGCCCGGCTGCCTTCAAGCCCGCTTCTGGAATTGATCTCTATGATATCATGCATGCGCTCCGGATCGAGCGCGCGCTGCGCTTTCATCACTTCCGCCGCGTATTTTGCGCAGAGGAAAAAACCCGTGTAATTCACGGCGGTGATCCGCTCAAAATCTTCTTTGTCCATATCCGGCAGCGCGCCGGCCTTCAGGATGCCCGCGCATGAAACGAGGACGTCGAGCCCGCCGAAATGGCGGACGGTCCCGGTCACCATTTCACGTGCCGAGCCTTCGTCCGACACGTTCGCCTCAAGGCCGATCGCGTCGGCCCCGTATTCTTCGGAAAGCCGTTTTGCGGCGTCCTCGGCGCCCTGCCGGTTCAGATCCGCCAGACAGACCTTCGCGCCCGCCCGCGCCATCGCGGCCGCAATCTCATAGCCCAGGCCCTGCGCGGCGCCCGTGATGAGAAAGATACGCTCCGGCAGGCCGATACGCCGCCCCTGTTGGGCCGCTATGCGATCTTTGTCGATAAAATCCAAAATTTTTTCAGGTTCCATAAACGGATATTATCATTTTTGAAAATAAAATCAATAAATGGCGGTTATTTTGCGCAAAACAAGCAAAAATCCTCTATTTTGCTCAAATTGTGCGCATTTTTGCGCAAGCACCCATAAAATATACTATAATATCTTCATGGCGATACATGACAGAAAAGATTTAATACTTGAAATACTGCGCAATCACAGCCGTTTCGTGACCGTCAGCCAGCTCTCGGAAAAACTTTTCGCCAGCGGCGCAACCATTCGGCGTGATCTCGCCGAGCTCGAGAAAAGCAAGCTGATCCAACGCACGCGCGGAGGCGCTATCCTGCTTGAAAGCATCTCGACCGAGGCGCCGATGGTTTTGAGGGAAAGCCGCAACGAAATGCAAAAGCAGATCATCGCCACCATCGCGCGCGACTACATCAAAGACGGCATGACGATTTTCATGGACAGTTCATCGACCGTCTTTACGCTTGCGCGTAACTTGAAGCCTATAGGCAACCTCACGGTGATTACAAACAATCTGAAAATCACCTGGCTGTTGTCGGAACAAAAAGGCGTTACGCTCATCTGCGCGGGCGGACGATTGAAGGAGCGTTCGATGTCGTTTTACGGAGAAAGCACCATTCAGTTTATTAGCCGCATCAACGCGGACGCCGCCTTCATCTCGGCCGTGGGCTTTACATTTGAAAGCGGGTCTTCCGACGGATCGGAAGAGGAATGTTTCATCAAACGCGCCTATCTCTCAAACAGCAAAGACAAATACCTGCTCGTGGACACCTCTAAACTCGGTAAAGAATTTATGTACCGAACGGCGCCGATTTCAGCCTATACGCGCGTCATTACGGAAAACCGGGAAATCAATGACCGCCTGTCGTTATTGACAGAAAAATGAATTATTGCTTCACCGATTAAACTGTGCGTCAATATAGCCGCCAAGAAACGTGCAATGTTTAGTCGGTGAAGCAATAATCTTCGGAAAGGCCGGACAGCACGTCCGCCGCCGTCGGATAATCGTCCAGGGAATCGATCCCGCTCTCCAGTTCGACAAACCGGATGAGGGTCGCTTTTCCGCGCTCGTCGAGCCATCGGACCTTTTTCAGCCTGAGTTTGGCGGCCTCCAGCCCCTCCGCCTTTGACTCTTTTTTCATATAGGCGTCCTTTGCGTCGAAAAACACAAACATCACGTCCTTTATATCGGCTTTTGGGTAGAGTTCCCGCAATGTCGCCTGGAGCTTTTCACGCTGCTTCTCGGCGCCGAACGGCACGACACGCTTTTCAAACTCCTTGACGCTGCGTTCGCGATCCTCTTTGCTTCTAAATGGAAATCCGTCAAACCATGCCATAGCTCACCTGCCCCGAACGGATTATCGGGAAATACCGATCAAATTTCCGGCCTGTCTCTTCAATTCGCGCTTCCTATAGCTGCAAGTGTTTTGAAATCAGCTTTCAGGCTGCGATACAGTTGCTTATACAGTGCAAAATAGGGCGCATACGCTTTGCCGCGCGCC
>WRFF01000159.1 GCA_009778945.1 Clostridiales bacterium
GCGAATGTAAACCTGTCGAACATCAAAACAGGGAAGATCAGCGCGATCCGTTTCTCCACGCTTGACGCCATATGCGACGTACTGGACTGTCAGCCAGGCGACATACTTGAATACAAACGAATAGAGTCCTGACCTGTAGGAAAATTGAGCGGCTTACAAAACTCCAACACCATCGAGAAAAACTTTTAAAGTAGCCGATCATCGGCATAATCGCCTGAAACGCGCCAAAGAACAAGGCGATAACAAGCCCTGTTTTCACTTTGTCTTTGTTCAGCGTCAGCCCGTTGCACAGCGACACCGCAAACGCATCCATGGATAAGCCGACGCCGATCGCTAAGGTTTGCGCTATCACGGTTTATCGCCTATTTTTGTTCTCAAGCCATTCCCCTATTTTCTCATCAATTTTGTCGCCGCCTCCGACAAAATCTTTTTTTGATCTTTACCGTTATTCATCATCCCCGCTATTTTCATAATACCGCGCGAGCGCTTCCCGCTTATACGCGGCGAAATTTCCCGCTTCGATCGCAGCGCGGGCGCCGGCCATCAGGTCGGTAAGGAAGGCGAGGTTGTGAATAGACAGCAGCGTCGCGCCGAGGATTTCCTTCGACTGGATTAAGTGCCGCAGATAGGCTTTGGAATAATGACGGCAGGTCTCGCAGCCGCAGGCTTCGTCAAGCGGCGAAAAATCCTCCGCGTAGCGCGCGTTTCGCAGGTTGACGGAACCGTTTCGTGTCATCGCGCGCCCGTGGCGTGCCTCGCGCGTCGGAAGCACGCAATCAAACATATCGACGCCGTCCGCCACGCCTTCCAACAGGATATCCGGTGTGCCAACGCCCATCAGATAGCGGGGCTTTTCCGCAGGAAGCATCTCCGCGCAGTACTCCAGGACCTCAAACAGAACTTCTTTCGGCTCTCCGACAGACAGGCCTCCGATCGCGTAACCGGGAAGGTTCAACTCGGTGATCCGCTCCGAGGAAAGCTGCCGCAGTTCCCGGTACATGCCGCCCTGCTGAATGCCAAACAGCGCCTGGTTTGCGGGATCCCCCTGCGTCTCCCACCAAGCCTTGCAGCGCGCGAGCCAGCGCGTCGTACGCCCTACGGAAGCTTCCACATAAGCAGCTTCCGCCGGATACGGTACGCATTCGTCGAACGCCATCATGATGTCCGAACCGAGAACCGTTTGAATCTCCATCGACTTCTCCGGAGAGAGCAGATGCCGCGAGCCGTCGATATGGGAAGCGAATTCCACACCTTCTTCAAGGATCTGATTGATCTTCGCGAGACTGAACACCTGAAAGCCGCCGCTGTCCGTCAGGATCGGTCCGCCCCAGTTCATGAAACGGTGCAGCCCTCCCGCTCTCCGTACAGTCTCATGACCGGGCCGGAGGTAAAGGTGGTAAGTGTTCGCAAGGATGATCTGCGCACCG
Organism: Clostridiales bacterium; assembly: GCA_009778945.1. Classification (GTDB taxonomy): domain Bacteria; phylum Bacillota; class Clostridia; order Peptostreptococcales; family Anaerovoracaceae; genus WRFF01. The sequence continues at coordinate 1,428 of WRFF01000159.1, forward strand.
AGACGCGCCACATCGTCGGGTTTAACAGCCTTGATAGTCGCGGCGGTGCCGACCGGCATAAAGACCGGCGTCTCGATCACGCCATGCGGCGTCTCCAACCGTCCGCGCCGCGCTCTGCCGTCCGTGCTATTGATAGAAAACTTCATTCTGTCTCCCTATTAACAATGATTATTTCTCTACTCCGCACTTCTCAATAATCTCCCTATAACAGCAGCATCGCGTCGCCGTAGCTAAAAAACCGGTATTTCTTGCGGACGGCATCCCTGTAGATCTCAAGCACCTTTTCCCGGTCATAGAAAGCCGAGACCAGCATAAGCAGCGTGGATTTCGGCAGGTGAAAATTCGTGATCAATGCGTCCGTCATGAAAAACTTCCGTCCGCCGGGATAGAGAAAGATATCCGTGCTGCCCCAACCGGGGCGGACACAGCGATTCCCCTCGTGACCCCAAACGGACGCGCCTTCAAGAGTCCGTACGGACGTCGTGCCGACACAGACAATGCGGCGCCCCTGCTCCTTCGCGCGATTGATTGACCGCGCCGCTTCTTCGGATATATGGTAGAACTCCTCATGCATCACATGGTCTTCAAGCTCTTCCGTCTGGACGGGCCGGAACGTGCCGAGCCCTACATGTAGCGTGACGAATACCGTTTCCACGCCCTTTGCGCGAATTTTCTCGAGCAGTTCCGGCGTAAAATGCAGCCCCGCTGTCGGCGCCGCCGCCGAACCGAGTTCTTTCGCGTAGACCGTCTGGTAACGCTCCGCGTCTTCCGTTTCATCGGCGCGCCGGATATAGGGGGGAAGCGGCGTATGGCCAACGACATTCAGCGCTTCGTCAAAAGTCCGACCAGATAACGCCTCAAACGACGCATACACGGAGCCGTCATCCAGCTTTTTTACAATCATCGCGGCCAATTCTTTGCCGAAAACGATGCGGTCGCCTTCCCGCAGGCGTTTTCCCGGCTTCGCGAGGCACTCCCAAACGTCATAAAGATGCGACTCGTCCTTATTCAGTCTGTGATCCCTCTCCGAATCCCCATTTCGAAAACGCCTCAGCAAAAATAGTTCGATATTTGCACCGGTACCCTGGCGCTCGCCGATAAGCCGCGCTTTGATCACGCGCGAATCGTTTAAGACCAGCAGATCCCCCTCATTTAAGTATTCGGGGAGATCGGAAAAATTCCGGTCTTCGGTTTCTCCGGTCGCGCGATACACGATAAGAAGCCGTGACGCGTCTCGCTGCGCGGCGGGGTGCTGCGCGATCAGATTTTCGGGCAGATCATAGTCAAACAGTCCTAATTTCAATAGTTAATCTCATCTTCTTCCTGCGGCTTTTCCGTACAGTATACCATTCCGGCGCACCGTGAAATTCAGAACGCACCGCGCAAGTATTCTCCAAGATATGGAATATCGAAAGCTAGCACTCCACGCCCGACAGGTGTAATAATCCCGGCCTGGAGTAAACGTGTGCGATATTTTTGAGCATAAGGGTAGCCGACTTTGAGGCGGGCCGCAATTTCGGAAATGCGACTTGCTTCATGATCCTCAGACATCGCTTTGAGGAATTCAACATCTTTCCTGGAAAGAGGCGCCAACACCGCAGTAAAGACACTTTCAATCATTTCGCGCTTGGAGGTTTCTACTGCCTGTTCAACAATCTCCGGCCCTATTTCACTCTTATCCCCTGCGTAGCCAAGGATGTAATACCCGATCAACTGATAAAGATAGGGATATCCCCGGGTCGCCTTCACAGCCCGGTCGAGGCGGTCAGTGCTGATAGATTTCCCCTGCTTGGCGAATTCCTTTGCATAGGCGACGCTTACATCCCCATACGGCAGCGGCTCAAGATAGATCTTCTGCGCCCTGTTCAAAAAAGTGAGAATTTTGTCATTCAACACATTGGATATCGAACCGGATAACCCTGCCATGACGATGGCCAGATTCTTACCGTCCCCAATCAAATGCTGATATGTCGCCGCCAGACTGCGCATCTGCTCCGTGTTCGGTTGGACTTCGTCAACCAGAATCAGGACGCCCTTTCCATGCTTTTCAAGTTCATCTGAATATTTCCGGCTTGTTTCCGAAAGCGGGTAGAAAAATATTCTCTTTTTCAATACTCTTATTTTTATCCATCTTTATCTGTTTTTATCTGTCTTTATCTGTTCTTATCTATTTTTTATTTTGCGCTCCCCATGCAATATAGTCAAGCGTTTTCCCGCTTGCCTGTTTGCCTTATTCTGCATACTCGATTTTCAGCTCGAGTTTGTCTTTGTGCGCGAGCCCGTCCGATTCGTCCGGCCCGTCTTCTATGTCTACACCGGAATCTGCACTGTTTTCCGTGTCCGCAGCGCCCGCCGTTTCCTCAGTGTCCGCGTCGAACAAACTCGTCTGCGCGGAAACACCTGAGGTTTCCGCTGTCTCCGGCGGCTCAAGCCCGAGCCAGCGCCACGCATCGCGCGACGCCACACGCCCCTGTTTCGTCCGGTGCAGGAAACCAGCTTGAAGGAGATACGGCTCGTAGACGTCTTCGATCGTCACGCGCTCCTCCCCGATTGAAGCGGCGATCGTATCGATGCCGACCGGCCCGCC
>WRFF01000160.1 GCA_009778945.1 Clostridiales bacterium
CCTACGCGGAATCCGGCCGCTTTGATGGCCGCCACCGCGTCATCCAGATTCTTTCCGACCACATCCGGGACGACGCCCATCACCGGTTTCGCAGAGGAGCCCGCCTCGATCGCCGTCGCAACCGTCAGCGTCACGGTCGCGCCTTTTTGCAAAAGCGACCCTGCCTGCGGGTCCTGAGTCAGAACCTGTCCCGGAAGCACCCATATTGTCTGCGCATTTCCGCCTGTAGCCGGCGTAGCGGCTATCGCCGCACTGCCGGAAGCGCCTGAGACTGCGCCGTTTGCCTGTGCGGCAGCCGCAGCGCCCGCCGGCGCCGCCACTTCCTCGCCTTCCGGCGCGATCGCCTTTGTGGTGACCTGCGTTTTCAGGCCCTCGTTTTCGATGGCGGCCACCGCGGCCGCCTGTTCCAGCCCAACCACATTCGGGACATTGACCCTGCCCGAGTGAGTGCCCAGAATCCCCAGCGAAAGCGGGATTGCGATCGCAAGCGCTATGACGACCGCGGCGATGATTGCGATGGCTTTCCACTTTTTGGTCAGCCGGCCGTTTTCGTCCGTTCCGATTTCGCCGGCGAAGAGCCGCTTGAAGAATCCGCCCTTCTCTTCGTCTTCGTCCTCTTCGTCCTCGTCTTCGTCCGCCCTGTTTGCGGAGGCGTTTTCCGCGGATTCGCCGTTTTGGGAAACCTCCTGCGGAAAGGGCCCCTCGGGCTCTCCGGCCGCGTTGCTGGAACCGCGCCCCGGCGTATCTTCCGCGATCACGACAGGCGCCACAAAACCCGCGACTTCCGGATCGTCGATGATCCCCGTGATGTAATTCACATTGTCGAGCGCCCGGTACATCTCGTCGATATCGTGGAAGCGGTCGCTTTGATATTTTGCCGTCGCTTTGAGCACGATCTGATCGAGTCCCGGAGGCACGCCCTTCACGATGCGCGACGGCGGGATGATGGAATCGTTCATATGCATCACCGCAATCGTGACGGGATTGTCCGCGTCGAAAGGCACGCGCCCGGTCAGCATTTCATACAGCACGATGCCGAGCGAATAAATATCGGATTTCTCGTCCACGTACTGGCCGCGGCTCTGCTCGGGTGAGAAATAATGGACGGAGCCCATGATCATGCCGTTTTCGCTGATGATCGTCCCGTCGCCCATCGCCTTCGCGATCCCGAAGTCCGTGATCTTCGCCGTCCCGTCGGGCGTCACTAAGATATTATGCGGCTTGACGTCGCGGTGGATGATGTTGTTGCGGTGCGCGAGCGAAAGCGCCGAAGCCATCTGTTTTCCGATGCTGATGACACGCTTGTAGTCAAACGGGGCTTCCGCCGCGATCACGTCGGCGAGCGTGCGGCCCTCGACGTATTCCATCACGATATAGTAGATGTCGCGGTCGCGGCCGACATCATAGATTGTGACAATATTCGGATGCAGCAGCGAAGCCGCCGCTTTGGCTTCGCGGATGAAATTGTTCACAAAAGTCGTATCGTTGATATGCTCTTTCTTCAGGACTTTAACCGTGACGAAACGGCTGAGAAGCCTGTCGCGCGCTTTGAACACGACAGCCATCCCTCCATCGCCGATTTTTTCAAGAATTTCATAACGTTCCGCAAGTATCAGATTGGCCATACTGTCCTCCCTGTCAGTCCTTTCGATCAATGACGACTACGGTGATATTGTCCCTGCCGCCCTTTTCGTTGGCGGCGGCGACAAGCGCTTCGGCGCAGGCTTCCGGATCCGCTTCCGCCGTCAGGATGCCGGCGATCTCCGCGTCGGGGAGCTCGCCGTACAGACCGTCCGTGCAAAGCAGGACGCGGTCGTTTCTCTCCGCAGGCAGCGAAAAGAAATCCGGTTCCGTCTCGGCAATGGCCCCGAGCGCCTTCGTGATAATATTTTTTTTCGGATGCGTACGCGCTTCGTCCGGCGTAAGCGTGCCGGCGCGTACCATCTCGTTCACATAGGTATGGTCTTCCGTCAGTTGCCTGAGGCCGCCTCCGCGCAGCAAATACGCGCGGCTGTCCCCGATATTAACAATATATAGAAAGCCATTTTCAAAATACGCAAGCACCGCCGTCGTCGCCATATTCGCGCAATCGGGATCGGCGGAAGCCAAGAGCAAAATGTCATCATTGATAAGCTGCAGGCAATCCGTGAAATACTCCCGCAGCCACTGCCGCCGGTATTTCCCGCCGGGGCCCGCCTCTTCTTCAAAAGGATGGGCTTTGAGCCATGCCTCGACGCCGATCATCGCCTTGCGGCTCGCGATCTCCCCGGACTGCTGCCCGCCGACCCCGTCGGCCGCCGCGAAGAGGCGGAAGTCGGGAAGCAGCAGCAGCGCGTCCTCATTGCGTTTGCGCTTCCTCCCGGTATCCGTTGAAAACCCGAACCGCAGTTTCATATCAGACGCCGAACCCCTCTTTCGCTTCGCGCTGCATCTTGCAGATGAAAAATCCGTCCGTCCCGTCCGTATTCGGCAGCAGTTGTTTTTGTTCCAAGCATTTAAAAGCGCGGTTTTTGCGCAGAAAGGCGGTGACCACTTCTTCGTTCTCGCGTTCCGCGATCGTGCAGGTCGCGTAGACGAGAATGCCGCCCGGTTTCACATACTGCGAGGACGCATTCAGGATATCCGATTGTAGCTGCGGCAGCGCCGTCATAGCGCTGTCCAGTTTCTTGTATTTGACTTCCGGCTTCCGGCGCGCGGTGCCGAGCCCGGAACAGGGCGCGTCCACGAGCACGCGGTCGGCCTTATCGATATAGGCGGAATCGGTGGTCGTCGCGTCCCAGGTCCAGGTTTCGACAATGCTGACGGAGAGCCGCCCGGCCTCGCTCTGGATTTCCTCCGTCTTGCGTTTGTAGATGTCGGTTGCGATCACACTGCCCATATTCTGCATCGACTCGGCGATCGCCATCGTCTTCCCTCCGGTGCCCGCGCAGACGTCAATGATCGTTTCGCCGGGCTGTGGGCCCAGCATGTCCACGACCAACTGGGAGCCTTTGTCCTGCACGGAAAACAAACCCGCGCCGAAGAGGTTGAGATCTACGAGCCCCTCGCCGCGCACCGAAAGCAGGCGCGGCATCTCCGGGTCTTTGCTGACCTCGTAGCCCCGTTTCTCAAGGCGGTCCGCGAGGCTGGCCGTATCCGTCCGCAAGCTGTTGACACGGATATGAAATTCCGGACGCTGATCGAGGGATGCAAGCAGGAGCTCCGTCTTTTCGCTGTCACCAAACTGATCGAGCCACATGGACACGATCCACGGCTCAAAACTGTAGCGGACGGAAAGATAGGCGACTTCGCCGTCTTCGCGTTTCGGGAACTCGATATAACCCCGGTCCCGTATAAACTGCCGCAAGACGCCGTTGATGAAAGCGTCGCGCCCGCGCGCGTAACGCTTCGCAAGTTCCACCGTTTCCGAAACCGCCGCGTAGTCGGGTACGCTGTTCATGAAAATCAGTTGGTGCAGCCCCATGCGGAGCAGGATCCGGTCGTTCACGGGAAGATCTTCAATCGGCGTCTTTACGAAATTTCCGATCACCCAGTCCAAAGTGATCTTGCGCCGCACCGTCCCGTAAACCATTTCACGCAGGAACGGCACGCCCGGCGGCTTTACGCGCCGGATATAAGCCTGCAGCGCAAGGTGTGTGTACGCCTTGCTTTCCTCTACATCCTTGAGGACAAGAAACGCGCCTTTTCGTGTTTTGTCCGTTATTTTCTCTTTTTCCATAATGCTTCCATTCTTCCTTCGGTATAACTTTCCTTTTATATAGTTTTCTTTCGCGATTATTCCAGCCTTCTTATTATATGGTTTTCTTTCGCGATTATTCCAGCCTTCCGCCCGGTCTTTTTATATGGTTTTCTTTCGCGATTATTCCAGCCTTCCGTCCGGAAACGCGTTGCCGCGCAGATAGTCCGCCAGAGACATCGGTTTCTTTCCCGGCATTCCGACCGCGTCGATCACGAGGAGGCCGTTTCCGGTTTGTACGAAGACGCC
>WRFF01000161.1 GCA_009778945.1 Clostridiales bacterium
GCCTCTCATAGACAAGATCCTGGACGCCGCGGAGCAAAAGGGCACGGGCAAATGGACGGTGAACGCCGCGCTGGACGAAGGCGTGCCTTTGACGCTGATCGCGGAAGCCGTTTTTGCGCGCTGCCTGTCGTCAATGAAGGAGGAGCGCGTCCGCGCCGCCGGCGTTTTTCCGCGGGCAAAGGCGGATTTTGAGGGCGACCGGGCGGCGTTCGTCGAGGATATCCGCAAGGCGCTGTTCGCCTCCAAGATCATCTCCTATGCCCAGGGCTACGCGCTTATGCGCGCGGCCGCGAAAACGTATGGCTGGAACTTGAATTACGGCGGCATTGCGACGATGTGGCGCGGTGGGTGCATCATCCGCTGGACGTTCCTGGGCAGGATACGCGAGGCTTTTGAAACCGATCCGGCGTTGGCCAACCTGATTTTGGACCCGTATTTCAGGTCCACGCTCACGGCGCTGGTTCCGGCCTGGCGCAACGTGGCCGCGGCCGCGATCCGCTGCGGCATACCGATCCCCGCGATGAGCGCGGCGCTGACGTGGTTCGACGGGTATACCACGCAGCGGCTGCCCGCAAACCTGCTGCAGGCGCAGCGCGATTATTTCGGCGCCCATACCTATGAGCGGTTAGACGCCCCCCTGGGAAAATATTTCCACACCAACTGGACCGGCGAGGGCGGCGACACCTCCGCCAGCACTTATAGCGTATAGGAGACTTCCAAGAGATGTGCGGAGGCGTATGAGCCGGAGGAAATTGTGAATGTATGAACGCATGCTCGACAAAGACAGCGAGCCGCCAATTGAACAGATAAAAAGCTATGTCGGGGAGCCGGGTTACGGGCTGCTGACCAAGTTGGAAAGTTATCTGCAAGACCGTTATGAGCTTTCAAAGGAGCTCCGGTTTCCGTTCGGAAAGGGCTACGGCTGGGGATTCAAATACAGCCATAAATCAGCGCATTTGTGTTATGTGTTTTTTGAGAGCGGGGCGATCACCGTCACGATCCAGATCGGAACAAAGGAAGCCCCGAAGCTGAACGAACAGCTTGAAGGTTTTCTTCCGAGGACGCGGGAGCTATGGGACAAGCGCTATCCCTGCGGCGACGGGGGCGGGTGGATTCACTATCGGGTTTTCTCCGAGGAGGAACTGGCGGACATACTCAAACTTATTTCAATCAAGAAAAAACCGGCGCGCTGATTCTATTCCGTCCGTATCCCCAGCGTCTCACATGCCCAGGCCGCCATTTCGCGCACTCTCTCGCCGGGGTCACGCAGGCAATTTCTTATGCAGGGTCCGTATTTCGGCTCGAATGTGTTGATCATCGCGTTCAAGGCGTTGACCTTCCATACCCATGACTTGCTTTCGTCAAGGTACCAGAATTTGCGGCTGATTTCATTTTTATAAAAATCCTCATTCATATCAACGATCTGCTCCGGCGAGAACTTGGCGGCGATGCGATCCAGCCCCGGAAAATCCATCTCATTTGTCAAGCGTCCTTTATTGAACGGGCAGACATCCTGACAGACATCGCAGCCGTAAATCCAGTCGCCCAAAAGTTTGCCGACCGGATTCCCGGCCAGATTCACAATCCCGCCGCCCCTCGAGGTCAGAAACGAAACGCATTTGCGCGGGTCCATCGTGAACGGCTCGTTCAATGACCCGGTTGGACACGCTTTGATGCAGCGGTTGCAATCGTCCGGGCATTTCTTTGTCCTTGGGGTTTCGATCAGCTCAAGCTCTTCGTCAATGGCGAAAACGAAGATGTTGTTCCACGAGCCGTTCTCCGTGCAAAAGAAATTGTTATTCCTGATCACGCCGAGCCCGGCCGCCGCTGCCGCGTAGCGCACCGCCGTGAAGCCGAACCGCTCTTCGCGGCCGACCATGGGCCCCATCCCTTCTATGAAGGCTGCCAGTTCATTCCGCCTCCGAAAGCCTTCGGCTGCGGGATTGATCCTGCTGTCAAACTGATAGGATAAGCCGATCCTGCCGCGGAGGTTCCCTGGGGATTTATATTTTCGGTACTCCCATACGACGACTACCAGAGATTTTACCCATGGGAACGCTTGGCGCGCGTCGGCGTAACGGCGGAAACTGTTGTACATGGACGCGCTTTCGGGGATCTTCCGAATCCGCTCATCCAATCTTTCTTCATATCCGGCGACTGCGCCGGCGCGAATGATTCCGCATTTCGCGAATCCCAGGGACAGGGCTTTTTCCTGTATTTCTTCAGCGCGCGTCATTGTCGTTTCCGCCCCCGATAATCTTCACATGAAATTTTCGCTTGCGCGGCGGATCAAACTCACAGAAATAAATGCCCTGCCACGTTCCGAGGACGAGCTTTCCGTTCTCGATAATGATCATCTGCCACGTTCCGAGGACGAGCTTTCCGTTCTCGATAATGATCATCTGGCTCGAGCCGATGGCGCTTGCTTTCAAATGCGCCGCGCTGTTTCCTTCCGCGTGGCGAAACTCCGTACGGTCGGGAAACGCCTTGTCCAGCCCCAGCAGCAAATCGCGCACAACGTCGGGGTCTGCGTTCTCGTTGATTGTGATCCCCGCCGTCGTATGCGGGCAAAAGACGAGCGCAGCGCCGTCCCGGACTCCGCTGTCCGCCGCCGCTTCCCGGACTTGTGCTGTGATGTTATAAAAATTCTCTTTCGGTGTCGACAGCTCAAATGTATATAGTGTCATTTATTAGTTGCCTTGCTTTCTGTGTTTCATAGTCCGCGCAGTTTCTCAAATCAGATACAGGGTTGATACTCGATATCATGGTCGCTTTCTTATGCAAAGAGTGTACCTCATTTTATGAATATTTCCTAATTATTATTCGTAATATTGCCATGAAGGCATGCGTCTTTTGGGTTTCCTCAAAATGCAATTAATAATGAGGTTATGCAGCATATTGAATCTATCCTCCCGGGGCGGCCGTTCATTCCAAACAGGTTTGTTATAATTATGAAGATGAAAAGCGAACAGGTGAAATGGAATTTCAGCGACCTCGCCGGGACGTACAGCGATGAATCCCGGCGGCAGCGGATCCCTTGTTTCGATGATTTTTACCGGACGGGGATCGCGGTGCTTGCCGGCGGAAAGAGTTCGCCGCGCGCGCTTGACGTCGGCGCGGGCACCGGTCTGTACGCGGCGTTTCTGCTGGAACGTTTCGCTGATGCGGATGTGACACTCATTGATTTTTCGGAGGAGATGCTCGCGCTTGCGAAAGAGCGTTTTAACGGACGTCCGAATACCGGTTTTCTGCTCGGGAATTATACGGACTTCACTTTCGACGGTACGTATGACGTCATCATCTCGGCGCTCTCGATCCATCACCTGAATGCCGCGGAGAAAGCGGCTTTTTACAGGAAAGCATTCGGGCTTCTTGCCGACGGGGGCGAGTTCCTGAACGCGGATCAGATCCTTTGCCCGGACACGGATTTGCAGGAGCGGTATATGAAGCTCTGGCTTGATTTTGTGTCCGCAAACGGCGTGGGCATCCCGGGCTTTGACCGAATGAAACAAAGCATGGAACTGGACGCTCCCTCTACCGTGGAGGAACAGTTGTCCTGGCTTCGAGCGGCGGGATTCGCCGCAGCGGATTGCGTTTACAAATACCGCAATTTCGCGGTTCTTTACGCGAGGAAATAATGGCGGATAAACAGGAAAAGAAGATAACATTTCTGGCGAAACAGGCGAAAGGGCGATAAATATTTATTTTATTGATTGCTTGTCGGCTATTTTCTGAAGGGTGTTCAGATTCCGGCTGGTGAATTTTTCTTTCAGGTCTTTGCGGCCCAATATCTTTGAAAAGCCGGCGTCAAGGGTGGAGCCTTTGGGGACCTGCCAATAAAATACCCCGTTTTTTACGGCTGCGGCCTCCTGCGGAGCGGGCGTGATTTTTGCAAACTCCTCCGCCAATACTTTCTCAAAATCCGGTTCGGAGATGAATACGTACAGGTGCAGATTGGGATCCGAGGCGAACGGCACGTTCTCC
>WRFF01000162.1 GCA_009778945.1 Clostridiales bacterium
AAAAGGGGCGTTGCTAAAATAACAGTTGCGTTAACGTTTCCTAAACATTTTCAAGAAGCATGGCGGCCAGCAGGGAACAGACTGCGCGCAGGGCGTCCTCCTCGCTTTTGCGGTTCGGTGTGACCAGCCGTACGCGCGGAACGCCCCGCAGGTCGGTCTCGACAATCGCCCCGAGGCGGCCGGCCTCGTCCGAGGCCGAGAAGACGCGCTCGGCGAAGCGCGGGGGCGCCTCCTTCCAGGAAAGGACCGTCCGCGCGCGGGCCACCTCCGCCTCGGAAGCGCCGAGCGCTCTTGCGCGGCGCCCTATGAGCGCAATCCAGACGAGGTTGCGCACCGGCACGGGGGGCTCGCCGTAGCGGTCCGCCAGCTCCGAAAGCGCCGCGGCCGCCTCTTCCTCGCTCCCGATGCGCGCGATCCGTTTGTACGCCTGCAGTTTCACGGTCTCCTCCTCGATATAGGCGCCCGGTATGATCGCGGGCAGGCGGGTTTCGATGCGGCTCTCCGGCCTCTCCTCCTCACGGCCATATTCGATCCCCGGCTCTCCTTCACCGGACGTATCCCCGGGCAGGAACCCCCCGCGCACCCCGGCGGCGGCGCCCTCTCTCATTCGCAGGTCTGCGGCGGCGTCCTCGAGCATCTTGCAGTACAGCTCGTAGCCGACCTGCGCCATATGCCCGTGCTGGCTCGTGCCGAGAAGGTTGCCCGCGCCGCGGATCTCCAAATCCTTCATCGCGATCTTGAAACCGCTCCCAAGCTCCGTAAACGCACGCAAGGTGCGCAGACGCTTCTCGGCAGCGTCCGTCAGCACTTTGTCGCGGCGGTAGAAGAGATAGCAGAACGCGATGGCAGGCGAACGCCCGACGCGCCCGCGCAGCTGATAGAGCTGCGTCAGGCCGAGCCGGTCCGCGTCCAAAACCGCGATCGTATTGACGTTCGGGATGTCGAGCCCGGATTCGATGATCGTTGTGGAGACGAGCACATCGGAATTCCCCTCGTAAAAATCCAGCATGGTCTGCTCGATAAGCCGCTCGTTCATCTGCGCGTGGCAAACGGCGATGCGCGCGTCCGGGATCAGCTCCGCGAGGCGTTCGGCGACGCCTTCGATCCCGCCGACACGGTTGTAGACCACATAGGCCTGTCCGCCGCGGTCGAGCTCCCGGCGTATGCTCTCCGCGAGCAGATCGGCGCGCTCCTCGCTCACATAGGTGCGCACCGGCTGCCGTTCTTCCGGCGGATCCTCGATCAATTCCATATCGCGCAGCCCGATCAGCGACATATGCAGCGTCCGGGGGATCGGCGTCGCGCTCAGCGTCAAAACATCGACGCCGGCCTTCAGCGCGCGGATCCGCTCCTTGTGTTTCACACCGAAGCGCTGTTCCTCGTCCACCACCAGAAGCCCGAGATCCCGAAAACTTATCTTGTTTGAGAGCAGCGCGTGCGTACCGATCACAATGCCAATGCTCCCGTCCGCGATCCCCTCGTGAATTTCCGCCCGCTTATGCGGCGTCTGAAACCGGGAAAGCATCTCGATACGCACCCCGAAATCGGAAAACCGTTCCGTGAACGTGTGGAAATGCTGCGCGGCGAGGATAGTCGTCGGCGCCAGCACACAGGCTTGTTTGCCCTCCATGGCGCATTTGAAGGCCGCGCGCAGCGCGACTTCGGTCTTGCCGTACCCCACGTCCCCGCAGATGAGGAGGTCCATCGGATGCGGCTCCTCCATTGCGCGCTTTACCGCCGCAAAGCAGCGTTTCTGGTCCTCGGTCGGCTCCCATGGGAACCCGTCCTCAAAGTCCCGCTGCCACAGGCTGTCCGGGCCGAACGCGTAACCCGCCGCGGCCTGCCGCGCCGCCGCAAGCTGAAGAAGTTCCCGCGCGTAGGATTCGATCTCCCTGCGCACACGCGACTTCGTGCGCTGCCATTCGCCGGTCCCCAGGCGGCTGATATGCGGCCGCTTCTCTCCGCTTCCGATATAGCGCTGGACCAGGTCCATCTGATCGACCGGGATATACAGCACGTCGCTCCCCGCGTACGCGATTACAAGATAATCCTTCTCGCCGCCGTACTCGTCCATTGTCTTCATGCCGCGAAAAATCCCAATCCCGTGCCGCTCATGCACGACAAAATCACCAACCTCGATATCGGAAAATGCAGCCATAGGATCCGAAGAAGACAGGCGTTTCCGCCGTCTCTTTCGCTCGCTTTTGAAGATATCGCCGTCCCGCTGCCAGACATGTTTTTCATCCGCCCATTCGACGCCCGCCGTCAGTTCGCCGTCTGCGAACTCGATCTTTCCGCGGAGACCGTTCGCTTCCGCAAACTCCCGCAGCCTTTCCGTGCGCTCCGGCGCGGAGCAGACCACTGTGACCGCGTAGCTTTTGCGCAGCCAGCCCTTCCATTCCGCGAGCAGCAGATCCATCTGCCCGTGCAGCGGCGCCGGCGTACGCATATCGAAAACCCGCGTCCCCGGGGCAGGATCCGGCAGGACGCGCAGCGCGGAATGCCTTGTCGTCAGCGCCTCAAAATCCGATGCAAGCAAAAACGCATCCCAGGCTTCCGGGCGGACATCCCCATCCTCCAGCAGCGCGAGAAAATCCGCCCGCGCCTCCGTCTCGCGCAGCGACAGCGCGCGAAAGATCCGTTCCGGATCCAAAACGATAAGAACCCCCGCGTCACCGAGCCAGTCCGCGAGCGTACCCGCCGCGCTGTCCGCGCCCGCTTCCAAAACGGTCAAAACCGGCGCGATGCGGACGGAAAGAACGGCCGCGCGCGTCTGCTGCGTCTCCGGATCGTAGCTCCTGATATACTCGACCGTATCGCCGAAGAACTCGATGCGGTACGGCTCCTCCGCCTGAATCGGGAAAACATCCACAAGGCCGCCGCGCACGCTGAATTCCCCGGGGGCCTCCGCGTACGGCTCGCGCCGGTAACCCGCGGCGGCGACCCGGCGTATCAGGACCTCCAGATCCAAAGCCGCGCCCGCCTCCACGAGGACGGCCGCCTGCCCGAAGCGTTCCGGCGCGGGCAGCGCGCGCAATGCGGCGCTTACGGGACAGACGACAGCGCAAGGCCCTTCCGCTGCAAGGGCGTCCGCCGCCGCCGCCATCGCCTTGTCCGACTCACGGCTTTTTGCTTCCGCCCGCAGAAACGGCGGATCGCCCTCCGGCAGGTTCAAAACCGAAAATCCCGGCAGGAAAAAACGAAGATCCTTCGCAAAATTTTCCGCGCCGCCGGAACCGGCGGTGACGAAAATCGCTTTCTTATAAGAGGATCCGCGCAGATGGCGCGCCAGCACAGGCGCAGCCTGTGCGCCGTCAAGGCCGGAAAATACGGAAGGGACTTCAGCCATTGTATTGCTGCATGGCTTTTTCGACTCCGCCCGCAAGCATCTCCCCAAGCGCGTCGACGCAGCGGTCGATCGCATCCCGCATCGGCGCGAGCTCGTCCGCCGCGAATCCGGAGAGCACGAAATCGCGCAGCGGGATACGCCCGCGTTCCGCGCCGGTCCCGATCCGAAACCTGGGGAAATCATCAAACCCAAGTTGGTAGATCACGCTGCGCATCCCGTTGTGCGTGCCGGCGCTGCCCTGCTTCCGAATGCGCAAAACGCCGACCGGAAGGTCAATGTCGTCGTAGACGACCGCGAGATTCCCGGGTTCAAGCTTATAAAACGAAACGAGGACACGCAGCGAAACGCCGCTTTCGTTCATGAAGGTCTGCGGTTTCACGAGCAGCACCTTCTCCCCGCCGACAAGGCCTTCCCCCGTCAAAGCCTTGTAACGCAGCCGGTTTACCTTTATTCCGTGCTTCTCCGCAAAGCGGTCGATCGTGATAAATCCGATGTTGTGCCGGGTATTTTCATATCTCGCGCCCGGATTTCCAAGCCCGGCGATTACGATCATGCGCCC
>WRFF01000163.1 GCA_009778945.1 Clostridiales bacterium
CCGTTGTCGCAGCTCGCTTTATCTTCGCCATTGTGAAACGCCGGAAAATCGGCGCTTTCCTCGCAGGCGTACACAGCCGCATCACACAGTAGATATCCCAAAGTCAGAAAATACTTCTTGACAAATAACTCAGGTACCTGCATAATATATGCAGGTACCTGAGTTATCTACTGTGCCAAAGGAGGTCTGACCATGAACGATACGTACACAGAACTATATGAAAAGCTGTCGAGGCTTGAATGGCTTTTGCACCGGCAGCATTTGCGCAGCCACGCGGAACACGGCCCGCTGGGCGATCCTACGCGTGGGCAGGGCAGGGTTTTGGCGATACTGAAAATGAAACCGGAAATCAGCATGAAAGATTTGTCCTATCTGCTCGCCATCCGGCATCAATCGCTCAACGAACTGCTGAACAAATTGGAGAGGAACGGCTTTATAACCCGGATCCCCTCTGAAACGGACAAACGTTCCGTACTGGTTTGCCTCACAGAAAAGGGGAAAAACGAACAGTATCTGGATATGGGTTCCGAAATATTCGGTTGCCTAAGCGCAGAAGAGCAGGCCTTGTTCGGTGAATATCTCGACCGGGTTATAGCGGTCTTGGAAGAGCGGCTGGGCGTCACGCCCGGCGCGGAGATAGCCCCGCCGTACGATGACGGCGGACCCGGGCCTTTCCCTCCGGGCCCGGGGGGCTTCCCGCAGCCGCCGCACGGGCCGCATTTTCATAAGCCGGATGAAGAATAGCCCGCAGCCCTCTTTTGAATAAACTCATTCCTCTCCTGAAGAAAGAGGCGATCCTGTTTATCGCCGCCCTGCTCGCGCTCCTCTCCATGATAGCCGTCCCGCCAGACGCCCGCTATGGTTCGTATATAGATTATTCGGTGCTGGGGCTTTTATTCTGCCTGATGGCCGCCGTCGCGGGATTGAAAAATTCGGGTTTATTCGATTCCCTGTCCCAAAGGCTGCTTGTCAGGGTGCATACCGTAAAATTCCTGACCGCCGTGTTGGCAAGCTGCGTATTTGTCTGCTCTATGTTTATGACAAACGATGTGGCGCTCCTCACTTTCGTACCGATAACCTTGGGGATTTTCGCCCGCGTTGATCGTAAAAAACTGATCTTCGCCATCGTTATGGAAACGCTGGCCGCCAACATGGGCAGTATGCTGACCCCGATCGGCAATCCGCAAAATCTTTTCATCTACTCGTTTTACCGGCTGAATATCCTGCGCTTTTTTGAGTATGTCCTGCCGATAGGCGTTATCAGTTATCTCGTCATCATGGGGCTTATCCTGGTTTTCCAAAACGGGGCCATGGACGCGCCCAGGCCGAAAATTGAAACAGGGATCGCGAAGAAGCAGATCGACGCCGTCAGGAACGCGCTGTCTCTTTTCCTGGAGGGCCGGGTTTTCATCGTCAGCGTTTTGGGCAGCCAGGTCATCAGCAATGTCCCGGCGGCCATGATGCTCTCCCGGTTCACAACGGATGCGCGGCAATTGCTGCTGGGCGTCAATATCGGCGGGCTCGGCACACCCATTGCTTCGCTGGCGAGCCTGATCTCTTTCAGGCTGTATTCCCAGAGCGAAGGGGCCGCGCCCGGGAAGTTTTTCAAAGTTTTTACCGTATATAACGTGGCTTTGCTGCTCGTTTTGTGCGCGATATTTTTACTTTAAGTAACTGCTCAAAAAGTGCGGCACGGCATAGTGCTGGACGAACCCGAAGATGCCGAGGAAATTGAAATCCGCGCCCGGGCGGAGTTGCTCAGATAGTCCGCAGATCAGAACCAGCGCTTGCGTTTGACGATCAGGATCAGGATCGCCGCGACGATGGCGGCGAAAACGCAAAGGGCAAGATAGCCGTATTTCCAGTTGTATTCGGGCATATGGAAATTCATGCCGTACCAGCCGACAAGCAGGGTCAGGGGCATGAAAATCGCCGCGACGACCGTAAAGATCTTCATAATCTCATTCTGTTCAATGTCGATCTGCGCCTGATAGGCTTCGCGCACCTGCGTCGTATATTCGCGCAGGTTGATCACGGAACCCAGCGAATGCGCAACGCGCCGCTGCAAAATGAGGAGATGCCGGGAGAGAGCCGTATCGGCGCTGATGCGGTCGGATTCGGACAGCGATTCCAAAATGAAGCCGAGCTGCTCATAATACCGTTTTCGCCGGATCAAATCGTGCCGTATGCCGATGATGCGCGTGCTCACGCCCGCCTCGGGCCTTTTTGCGGCCAGGATATCATTTTCAAGCTTTGTCAGGATTTCCTCGATCTCCTCGAGGCTGTCGATGTCGTCGGTCGTGATCTCCAGAAAAAAGTCGAGCAGGCGGTGGTACGGCGACAGTTCCTGCGGCATGGACGCGATCAGCGCGGAAAGGTTTTCGTCCGCCGCACAAAATACAAGACACTCGTCCGAGACATAGATACGGACGCTGCCGGAATGCGGCGGGACGCGCGCCGCTTTCCCGAGTATCTCCTCCACGACCGCTTCGGGGTCGCGATAATAAAAGACGAGATAATAACCGCCTTTTTCGAGCGGCACGCAAACATGCTTGCGCGCGGATATATTTTCGTAGAGCTCGGCGCCGATATAAGCGGCGAATTTGCCTTTTTCCTCCGGCTTGAAGATGACCAGTTCCGGGGTGTTTTGCGTATTTTCCATAACTATAATTATACAATAATCATTTAATGATATGCTAAAATAAAATTATGGATATTCAAGCAGCAAAAATAGAAGTGGTCCGCGCGGGGCTGGACCTGGTGAAATGGGGCCTTGTCGCGCGTACCTGGGGCAATGTGAGCTGCCGCATCGACGCGAAACGGTTTGCCGTCACGCCGAGCGGCGTCGGCTACGAACGGCTCACGCCGGACAAAATTGTTATTGTGGACAATGAAACGCTTGCTTATGAGGATGAAGCATCACCTTCGTCCGAGAGCGGGATTCATGCCGCCGTATACAGGGCGGACCCGGAAGTGAATTTTGTCATCCATACGCACCAGCTCTATGCAACCTGCCTCAGCGTCGCGGGTTTTGAGACGCTCGCGCCTACGCCCGCGCAGCAGGAGCGGCTCCGGACGAAGATCGTGCTTGCGGGCTACGGCCTGCCCGGCTCCAAAAAACTGCGGAAAGCGGTTATGGCGGCCTACGCGCCGGACGCGCGCGCGGTGCTGATGAACCGGCACGGCGCGCTGCTTGCGGGAACGAACCGCAGGGAAGCCTTTGAGCGGGCGGCTTTTCTCGAAGACGTCTGCCGTGACGCCATGAAAGAAATCGCCGAAGCGCATGAGTACGCGCTTCCGGCGTTAAGCGCGGCCCGGGGCGCGGATGCAATCGGGATTATTGCATCGGAACAGGAGGATTTCGCGGTCTTCAGCTCACTCTACGAAGCGGTTTTCGCGCGTTGGCCCGAACTCAAAGCGGTCTCCCTGCTTATGACGCCGGCCATAAGCGCGCAAAGCGCCGCGGGACACCGTATCCAGGCCATACTGGATGATTTTGCGCAAATCGTCGGCGCGGACGCCTTCGTCGCGGCGGCAAATTCCCCCTCGGCCGTCATGGCGAAGCGGAAAGGGCGCAGCGCTGTTTTCCTGAAAGGAGAGAGCGCGCTCTGCCTGGCCGAAAACCCGTCCGACCTCGACGCCGTGCAGACCCTGTGCGAAAAAAACGCCCTCGCCTGGCAGCATGCGAGCCGCTTCGGAAAGGTGAAGGCCCTAGGCATGTCTGACCGCAGGCTTATGCGGCGCTGGTATCTCACCAACTATTCAAAGAAGCGCTGAACCAATGACTGCAAAAATGGGCTTTGACAGGAATGCAGCATGTTCCAAGCACAAATTGACGGTTATGTATGCTTATACATGGATTTATGCGGTTATTCTAGCAAATTAGGCCGATAAA
>WRFF01000164.1 GCA_009778945.1 Clostridiales bacterium
CGGGATGACGCCCGAAGAGATCGTGTTGTTATAAAAAATCTTTCCGAAACCGGATAGGGCCGCGACGCCCTCCTGGATGCGCGCGCCGCCGCTGTCATTGAGCCCGACGATCGGCGCACCCATCTTCAGCGCCATTTCCTGCACCTTCACGATCTTGTTTGCGTGGTATTCGCCGAGCGAACCGCCGAGCACCGTGAAATCCTGCGCGTAGGCGTAGACCGGGCGGCCGTTCACCGTCCCGTAACCGGTCACGACGCCGTCACCGGGCGCGCGCGTAGCGCCCATATCGAAATTGTTGCTGCGATGGTGGACAAAGACGTCGAGTTCGACAAAAGAGCCTGCGTCAAACAGTATCTCCAGGCGTTCCCGCGCGGTCTTCTTTCCCTGCTTATGCTGCGCGAGGGTCCGTTTTTCGCCACCGCCCGCTGCGACTTCCGCCTTCAGGCGGCGCAGCTCCTCCAGCTTCGTATTTGCCATGATACACCTCCGTTACTTATTTTGATCCGGATCTTCCGGCGGATTTTCCGGTTTTGTATCTTCTTTTTTCTTCGCCGCCGATTTTCTTGTTTTTTTCACGGGCGCGGGCGGTGCGGGCGCTTCCGGTTCCGCGCCTTCTACAGGTTCCGCGTCGTCATGGCGCACAAGCAGCGGATCGATATGCTCTTCATGCTCCATGCCGCTGTAATTTGAGTCGTGATGATGATCGTGCGGAAGCAGCGGGTCGGTATCATGTCCGGGAAGCGGTGTTTCATCCTGCACCGCATCCGCTTCGGAGCCGTCTGTCCCCGCCGGAGGGATTTCCCCCGGATACGTACCGTACGGCAGCGGGTTGTTCCCGTCCGCGAGCAGAGGGTCCGTCTCTGCGGCGGCCGCGGCTTCAGCCAGGATCTTTTCGGTCTCCGCCGCCTCCTTCGCGTTGCGCTCGTCTTTTTTCGTTTCCTCGTGCTTTATCTGCTCAACCAGGCCCTCTACCGTAAGCCGGCCTGTGTACAGCGCTTCGAACTGATCGCCGTCGAGCGTCTCAACCTCGAGCAGCGCCTGTGCGATGATGTGAAGTTCCTTGGTTTGCTTCGTCAGAAGCTCTTCCGCCGTCCGGAAAGCGTCTTCGATGATCGCCTTGATTTCCTCGTCGATCTCCGCCGCGATCTCTTCCGAATAATTCTTGTGGCTTGTAAAATCGCGCCCGAGGAAGACCTCCTCCTGCGAACTGTAGTTGACGGGGCCAAGTTTTTCGGAAAAACCGTATTTCGTCACCATATCGCGCGCGATATCCGTCGCCCGCATAATATCGTTGCTTGCGCCGGTGCTGATGTCGTGCAGCGTGAGCTTTTCCGCGACGCGTCCGCCGAGCAGATGGATGATCTGCTCCTGCATATCGGTGCGCGTCCCGTAATATTTGTCTTCCTTCGGCAGGACCATCGTGAACCCGCCCGCGCGCCCGCGCGGAATGATCGTGATCTGATGCACCGGATCGGTATGGGGCAGCGCGCGCGCGACGACGGCATGGCCCGCCTCATGGAACGCGGTAAGTTTGCGCTCCGCATCGCTGATGACGCGGCTTTTCTTCTCCGGCCCCGCGATGACCTTCGTGATCGCTTCTTCGAGCTCCTCCATGCGGATCTTGCGTCCGTTCCGGCGCGCCGTAAGCAGCGCCGCCTCGTTCAGCATATTTTCGATATCGGCCGGGGTGAAGCCTGGCGTTCTGCGCGCGAGTACGGCGGGATCCACCTCCTCGGAAAGCGGTTTGTTGCGCGAATGCACTCTGAAGATCGCCTCGCGGCCTTTGATATCCGGGATGCCGATGACGACCTGCCGGTCAAAACGTCCGGGCCGCAAAAGCGCCGGATCCAAAATATCCGGGCGGTTCGTCGCGGCCAGAATGATGATGCCGCTGTTTTCACCGAACCCGTCCATCTCGACAAGCAATTGGTTCAGCGTCTGCTCGCGCTCATCGTGCCCGCCGCCGAGCCCCGCGCCCCTGCGGCGCCCGACCGCGTCAATCTCATCGATGAAGACGATGCACGGGGAATTTTTCTTCGCCTGTTCAAACAGGTCGCGCACGCGCGAAGCCCCGACACCGACAAACATTTCGACAAAGTCCGAACCGCTGATCGTAAAGAACGGCACGTTTGCCTCGCCCGCCGTCGCTTTCGACAAATAGGTCTTGCCGGTCCCCGGAGGGCCGACGAGCAGAATGCCCTGCGGAATACGCGCGCCGAGCTCATTGTATTTTTTCGGATTTTTGAGAAAATCGACGACTTCGGAAAGCTCCTCCCGTTCCTCGTCAAGCCCCGCAACGTCCGCGTAGGTCACCCTGTGCCCCGTGTCGCCGCGGTGCAGTTTCGCGCGGCTTTTCCCGAACTGCATGACCTTTCCGCCGCCGCCGCCCGCGTTATTCATGAAATAGTACATAAGTACAACAAGGATGCCGATGATAAACAGAGAGGGAAGGATGTTTGCGAGAATGCTGTTGTCACTCGGTTTCGGGCTGGAAACTTCCTGGATCTTGCCCTCAAGCATCTGCGGCAGCACAAATTTATTCGAAAGCCATTCGATCTCATAACCGTTCGCGGCGTACGCGACGATCTGTTCGTTGTTGTCCTTCAGCGTGGCGGTCAGTTTTGTCCCGTCGGACTCATATTTGATAACGTCTTCCGCCTTCAAATGCCGGGCCAGTTCCGAAAACGGAACTTCCGTGGGGGCGGCGGCTGCCGAATAATTTCGGCTGAAAAGCGCAATCGTGATCGCTACAATCACGATAACCACAAAATAGGCAATGATTCTCTTACTCCGCATTCGTTTTCTGTGTGCTACTCCTTCCGTATCACGTGCCGTTTATTCGGCCATAATTCTATAATTTTATCATACAGATTCGTCTATTACAAACATTTCATCCCGCCGTACGCCGCGGTTTCCACTCCGTGCGCGCCGCATTCGGCGCGCGGAAAACCGCGTTCGGGCCCTCGACGCCAAGCGTGTAATCGTCCGGAAATTCCACGCGTTTGCCGCCCGCGCCGCCGCCGTACGCGGCCTTTCCGAGGAGGCGGTCCGCCGCCGCCAGGTGCACCTGCGCGATATCCCGCGCAAGGCCGAGCCGCGCGAAGAGTTTTACGACCAGGCGGTGTCGGAGGGCCGGGTGTAATTCGGCCAAACCCAAAAGCGGATAGGACAATATATCCGTTCCGGCCGTTTCGCACGCATCCATCAATTCCGCGCACGCCGCATCGAAATAATCCCGGTCTTCCGCGGCGGACCCAGCGAGACGCAGGACGCTGCGGCAGACGCAGGCGCCGGAAGCCGCTTCCAGCGCGGGCAGCGCTTCATGGCGGATGCGGTTGCGAAACGGCTCTCTCGAATCGTTGCTCGCGTCCCGGCGAAAATCAAGCCCCCGCGCCGCAAGCCAATCCTCAATCGCAGCGCGGGATACATCCAAAAGCGGGCGGATGACATCGTATCCGGCGGCGCTCTTCCGGCTGTACGGCATCCCGGCGAGCCCGTCCGTGCCCGTACCGCGCAGCAGCCTCATCAGGACCGTCTCCACCTGGTCGTTTTGATTGTGCGCGACCGCAATCACCGGCGGCGGCATGCCCGGCGCCATATATTTCTCCGCTGCTTCGTCGAAAAAAGCGTAGCGCGCGGCACGCCCCGCTTCCTCAAGCCCCATACCCGTCTCCGCCGCAAGCGCCGCCGCGTCGATCCGCAAAATTTCAAGCGGAAGGCCCAGCCGCGCGCAGAGCGCCGTGACAAACGCCGCGTCGGCGTCCGATTCCGCGCCGCGCAGCCCATGGTTGACATGCGCGCAGACCAGCGCGCCGGCGGGCCGCACGTCCGGAATGAGCAAATTATGCAAAAGGCAGACCGAATCCGGCCCGCCCGACAATCCCAGCACGACCG
>WRFF01000165.1 GCA_009778945.1 Clostridiales bacterium
CACCGCTGCCTTTCCCTTTGCGGTCAGGCCGGACGCAAGGAAATCCACACGGGCCGTCCCCGCGAACAGCCTGGAAAACTCCGCGTAATGCTGCGCAGCTAAGATCTCGGTCGGCGCCATCACAACCGCCTGGCGGCCGTTTCGCACCGCCTTCAGGCAGGCACCCATCGCAACGGCCGTCTTGCCGCTTCCGACATCGCCCTGGAGCATCCGGTGCATCGGGCGCGGGCTCTCCATATCCGCATAAATCTCGCGCACGGACCGCCGCTGCGCCTCCGTCGGCTCAAAAGGCAGAAGCGCATAGAACTCGTCCGAGCCCGACGCCGCGGAAAAAGCGATGCCGTTTTCTTGCGCATCCTGTCGGTTTCTAAGCCAAAGCAGACCAGCCTGTAGCAGAAACAGTTCCTCAAAGATCAGCCGGTAACGCGCTGCGCGAAGCGCCGCGTCGTCTTCCGGATAATGAATGGCGCGCAGCGCGAAATCCGCCGGCGCCAGCCGCTGTTCGCTCACAATTCCGGCAGGCAGAGGGTCTTCCGGAAATTCCGCCAGCCGCAGCGCCTGCGCCGTGAGGCTTCGAAGAAACTTCTGGGAAATTCCTGTGGCCAAAGCATAGACCGGAACGATTTTCAGAAAGGCGCTCCTGCTGTTCGCTCCCGCTTCCCTGCTCCTGCGACCCTCTCCGCCGTCTTCTGTTTCCCCTTCGTCTTCCCGTTCAAAGGCGGGGTGCGTCATCACCGGTCCGGAAAAACCGAAGCGTACGGGGCCGAAAAACCAATAGGTCTGCCCCGGCTCAAAAACACGGTTTATCCACGGAAGATTGAAGAAAACCACGGACAGCGAGCCGCTGCCGTCGTTCACGCGGATGCGCGCGGGGATCTTCCTGCCGCCCCTGCCCGCGAACGGAGGCGCCTGCACATTTTCCACCGTCGCGCGCAGCACGACCGGTCCGCCGTCCCCGACAGCGCCTTCGCGGCCAGGCTCCAGCCTGTCCCGCCCGCCCCGGAGCAGGCCCGGCAGGTCCGCGATGCGGACGAGCCGCCGCCGGTCCTCATACCGCCTCGGATAATACCGAAGCAGGTCGGCGATCGTCTCGATCCCGAGCAAACGCAGCGCTTCCGCTTTCCGGGGGCCGACGCCCGAAAGCGATTCAAGCGTCTTTTTCGCCGCCGTCTTCGAGCAGGAGGAGCTGTTCCCCGTCATCGAGAAAAATGATCCGCCGTTTGGAAACGCGCTCGGACCGCGTGCCGACAAACACCATCTTGATCTTACCGACTTCAAAACCGGTCGCATCGGGTATCTCTTCCCGAAGACGCCGCGCCAGTTCGACCGCCAGGTCGCGCACGCTCAGCCCGAAGCGGAAAATCAGAAAAAGCTTCAAGTTCAAGCGGCCGTCTTTGAGGCGCGCCCGCACAAATCCCGCGCTTTCCTCGGGATTGCGCATCGCGCCGCGCCGAAGCCGCCCTTTTTCGTCCGAAACAAGGATCCTTCCCGAGAACCCTTCGATAACGCGCCCGCAGAGGCTCTCCGTGACGCGCCTGTCAATCTCTATCGATCCGATGCCGTTCTCTTCCCGATAGATACGCACGGTTATTTTTCGCCCCAGGCCTTTCCGAGCGAACTCGTCGCCGCGCCGCACGGATCAACCACGGTCGCGCCGCCGTCAATGAGGAGGTTCTGCCCGGTGATATAGGAGCTTTCGTCGCTCGCGAGGAAGATTACGGCCGGCGCGATCTCATCCGGCTCACAGGCCCGCTTGATCGGGTTGAAGCGCGTGAGCAGCCCGAGCGCCCCGTAAACGTCGGTGCCCTGCGAGTCGGCGAGGCCCTGCATCTGGTTCTTCAGCATGTCGGTCGCCGTCGCGCCTGGCGAGACCATATTGATGCGGATTCCCATGGGGCCGTAATCGAGCGCCACGGCGTTTGTAAAGCCCTGCAGCCCCGCCTTTGTCGTGCTGTACGCCGGCATAGCGGGAATCGCGCGCACGCCTGCGAGCGACGCGACGTTGACGATCGAGCCCTTGCCCTGCCCGATCATATGCGGCAGCGCGAACCGCGTCATATAGAATGCGCCGTTCAGATTTGTATTGATGATGTCGAGCCACTGCTGGACCGGAATATCCGTGACCGTACCCGCGGGGTCGATGCCCGCATTGTTCACGAGAATATCCAGCTTCCCAAATTTCGAGACCGCCTCGTTCACCATCGCCTCCGCGTCCGCGATATTCGTGATATCGCCCGCATAATAGCAGACGCTGTCCGCCGGAAGGCCTTTGACAAATTCTTCGAGTTTCTCCTTGCGGCGCCCGGTCACGAGCACTTTTGCGCCCTCCCGGATAAAGCCGCGCGCGATCGCCGCGCCGATGCCGACGCCGCCGCCCGTGATAAGGGCTGCTTTTCCTTCCAATCTGCCTGCCATTTTCGTCTCCTTTTCTCTTTGTTCTTCGCTTATCGTTTATCTATCGTTTATCTCATAACTTTCAGGCCTGGGTTCCGGGGAATCCGCCGCGACACGTTTATTCGTCCTCGTCCACGCCCATATTGTCATTCCACAGGTCGTTCCATTCGCGCCCCGCGAGAAAGACGTTCGCGTTCATCTCGTTGCTGCGCTTCAGGATTGCGTCGAAGCAGTACGTGTCCATGTCGTAGTAGAATGCCTTTGCCGCCAGGTCGCCGGGGATCCCGTCCTTGAGCAGCTTCCGGTTCGCGTCGAGCGTTTCGATCGTCTTCAGCACATAATCCCTCGTGAAGTCGAGCGCGCGCTCGTCAAAGCCGAGGCCGGGCATCGTATGGCCGGGGATGATGACCTCCGCGCCGAGCGCGCGGATCTTCTCGAGATCCTCCACCCAGTGCTTCCTGCCCGCGTCCGTGATCTCGCAGGTGAACGGATGCGCCATATTGAAGACCACGTCGCTGCAGCAGACCGTTTTGATGGACGGGATCCACAGCACCGTATTGAATTTCAGGTCGCCCCAGAGATGCGGGATCGGGCGGATTTCAAAGCCGTCCAAATCCAGGCAGCCTTCCACATAGGGCTGCGCGGGGATCGGGTTGGACGGGCAGTTGAATGTGCCGAGATCCGCGCGCCAATGTTCGATCTTCGGCAGGAACTGCTCCTCGATCACCCGGATATCTTCTTCCATCGTGTAAACCGGCGTATCCGGGAAAGCCGCGAGAAAGACCTCCACCCCAAAATAATGGTCCGGGTGCCCGTGCGAGAGGAAGAGCGCTTTCGGTTTCCGGTGGTATTCATAGAGTTCGGCGACGACGCGGTGCGCGTTGGACAGTGTCCATTGCGTATCAAAAACGACCGCCTCTTCCTTGCCCATAATGAGCACGCTTGCCACACGGAACCCGTCGTCGTTGGACACACACGTGAGCGTCCAGAGTTTGTCCTCGCCGTGCCAGTTTTCACGGACTTCCATTCTGTCTTTGGTCTTTTGAAACATGATCCTTACCTCCTGTCGCTTGCATACATACATACTATGTTTATCATTGGCATTTTCCCGGAACGGACAGGACAACTGTCCGGATCGCGGCGCTATACGCCCATACTACCGAATCCATTCGGCAAAAGCAAGTATTCGAACAAAAAATCCGCTTCGGCGGAACCAAAAGCGGACGTTTTTCTTTTCGGTGCACGGCGAATCCGCGCTATACGGCCTTCGTCACCTTCCCTGCGCGCAGGCATTTCGTGCAGACATTGATATGCCGCACGGCGCCGCCCTCATTCACTTTGACGGACTGAATATTGACATTCCATTTGCGCCGCGAGTGGCGGTTGGAATGCGATACATTGTTTCCGGACGCCTGTCCTTTTCCGCAGATCGCGCATTTTCTCGACATAATTCCATTTCCTTCCTAACGTATTC
>WRFF01000166.1 GCA_009778945.1 Clostridiales bacterium
CCACGCGCACAATCGTCGCGCCCTCTTCAACAGCCACTTCATAATCCTGTGTCATACCCATCGACAGTTCCGCAAACGCAGGCAGGGAGCCATCTCCGCCGCGGCCGCGTCTCCCGGAGATTTCCTCGAAAAGCCTCCGCATCTGACGAAACCAGGGGCGTACCTCCTCGGAATCCTCCGCGATCGGTACAACCGCCATCAACCCGGCGACTTCGATCCCGGAAAACTTTTCCGCAACCGTCAGCGCCAACCGCTCCGCATCGCCGGGCGGCACGCCGGATTTCTGCGTCTCACCCGCCGGATTGACCTCGATCAATACCGAAATCCGGCGATTTTCCTGTGCCGCGCGCGCATGGATTTCTTCCACAAGTTCCAGCCGGTCCACCGAATGGATCAAATCTACGCTCTTTGCGATATATTTTACCTTGTTTCTCTGAAAATGTCCAATAAAATGCCACTTTATATTGGGTTTTTTTTGAGAATTTTCGCCGGTTTGAACAAGATGTTGTACTTCGCCGATTTTCGCCTCGTATTCCTGCACACGGTTTTCCCCGAGGTCCGCGACACCGGCAAAAACCGCCGCCGCCATCTCCTGCGGCGTCCTCGTCTTTGTCGCGGCGAGCAGCGTTACCGCCCCGGCGTCCCGCCCCGCACGCTCCGCCGCCGCCGCGATCCGGCCGCGGATCTCCGCGATGTTTTTTTCTATAAGCGCAAATTCCATCAGTAGCCCGCCTCCTTCGGGTCGGTCAATACTTCGTCATAATAGCTCACGGTCTGCACAGGCGCGCCCTTGCTGTCATAATAGACCTCTTCCGCCACGATGCTCTTGTCGCTGGTTTGCCGCAACACCTTCACCGGCACCCATTTCCAGGTGCCGCTCTGCTGCCGCACATAAACGCCTGTCACGCCGTTCTCTTCCTTGATTGCGGTATTGCTGATGACAGCGCCCTGATATTCCGCAAAGATCACATTGGCATCCTTCTGACGGTATTTCGACAGGTCTTTATAATACATATCGGATTTGAGGACGATGAACCAGTTGTCCTGTTGCATCGTAACCGATTCCACCGTTGCGGTGACGCGGGTCGTACCGAGATCGAGCGTTACCGTACGGCCTTTCGTATAATCGTCGATCGTCGCCCCGCCATCCTTTACAGGCGTTGCGGCAGACCCGCCCATAGCGTCCTGCGCCTTCTGCCCGGCGTTTTGTTCCTTCGACGCTTCATGCGCCGTGCGCTCCCGCCAAAAGACAAAATACCATTCGTTGTTGTCCGTGATCTTATAGGCCGGGTCCCCCGCGCGAATCTGATCCTGTATGAGGGACGTACTCTCTTGCGGCAGGGTGCCCAACATGCTTTTTGTCATACCATTGATTTTGTCCGGTATGATTTTTTTTTCATAACCATCCGCATAATAACTGACGATCGCCGTCTCCGGCGCGATCCCGCCGTCGCTCGGCTGCGCGTCCGCGCCCGCGATTTTCGCGACGTCCGCAATCTTTTGCGGCGTCTGCCCGGAAACGGCGCCCGCGGTATCGACGGTGAAGACCTGCATTCCGCGCCGCACCTTTGTGCCCTCGGAGATCAGGTACTGCGGCTTCCCCGACGCCTGCGCGAGATACAGCGTTTCATTTCGCACAAAGATGCCGTGTACCGCGTCTTCCACCGGCAAGTCCTCGTAGTCGACCACCTCCGTCTTCACGGAGAGCCCTTCGATTTTCGGAATCGCAAAGATAAGCGCGTAAAGGATTGCGACAACAGCAAAAAAGACTATGACCGAGACGATGGTGATCACTTTTTTCTTCATAGATCCAGTTTATTCATTTTTCTGAAACGGAACAAGCCGTGCCACGGTTTGTAATGGAAACGTGACGGAAAATAAAGACGGCTGACTTAATGCACGGAAAATAGGGACGGCTGACTTAGACCATGGGAAATACCGCTCGTGGCGCTGGGCTGCGGAAAAAAAACGGCGTTTTTATTCAAGCAGGCCCCCCGGCGGGCGGACGCGCAATCGGCGCGCGGAGAGGTCGACATTCAGGATATAGGCGTCTACCATCGGGAGCAGCACGCGTTGCCCGTCCGGCGTTTCGATTTCAAGGATATCGTGAGCGGGGTTGTCGATGACCGCCGTGACGCTGCCGATAACCGTCCCCGCATCCGCGCCCTCTTCGTTCGCCGGATCGCCTGCGAGTACCTGCAACCCGATCAGGTCGGAAACCAGATAAGCGTCCGGCTCTACCGGGCGCAGCCTGTCTTCCGGTGCGAACACCTCAAATCCGATCAGCGCTTCCGCCGCGTTCCGGTCGTCCACGCCCGGCAGTTTTAGGATCGGGACACGCCCGCTATAGCGTATATTTTCAACAAAAAAAGGCGCCGCCGCAGGGACGGGCGCCTTTAAAGGCGTATGCGCACCGGACGGCGCTTTTGCAGGCGCTTTCTTTTGTGCAGGCGTCAGTGAAACAGGGATCCGATCGGCGACGAGGCGTACAAGCTGCTCGGCGTCGCCGGAATCGTGATAGAACCGGACTTCCCCGCGAAGCCCGGCAGCGCCCGAAATATGCCCGATCCGTACCTGTTTCACAGGCAGGCCCTCCCGTTTCACAGGCGGACGCCCTACTGCGTGATCTCTACGCCTACGTAAGTGTTTTCCTTCGCAGCAGCCGCCTTGACAACGATGCGGATCGCTTTCGCGATGCGCCCTTGTTTACCGATGACCTTGCCCATATCCGATTCCGCGACCTTCAACTCAACGACGGGCTCGCCGTCCTTTTCGGTTAGCGAAACACTGACCTGGTCCGGACTGTCGACGAGCGCTTTCGCAATCGTCAAAACCAATTCTTCCATATTTTTCTCCTTAATGGAGTTGCTACAATACGCGAAGCGCGCCTCGAGTTAGACTCGCCTGCGGCTCGCTGCTATTGATGGAACTCCTTATGCATTATTATAGATTTCCGAACATTGATTTCGTGAAATCTACTGCAACGGTTATCGAGTGGCTGATTGAAGTTTATTCGAGCGCGCCTGCTTTTTCCAGCAGCTTTTTCACGGTCTCGGTCGGCTGCGCGCCGTTCTGGACCCAGTATTTTGCTTTCTCCGCGTCAACCTTGATCTCCGACGGCTCTTTCAGCGGGTCGTACGTCCCGATCTCCTCGATGAAGCGTCCGTCCCGAGGGCTGCGGCTGTCCGCGACTACGATGCGGTAAAACGGCTTTTTCTTCGCGCCCATTCTTCTCAATCTGATTTTAACTGCCAATACATTTTCCTCCTTACAAACTGACCAATAGCGGTTCTGGTTATTATGATAATCCCGGTATCTGCGGCAAACCGCGCATCTTTTTCCCCGGTTTCATAAACGATTTCATCATCTTGCGCGCATCCTCATAACGTTTGACAAGCTGGTTGATCTGGCTGACAGGCTGTCCTGAACCCGCCGAAATACGGCGCCGGCGGCTCGCGTTCAGGATGGCGGGATCGTGACGCTCCTCCTTTGTCATCGAGCGGATAATGGCCTCCATGCGCATGAATTCGCGCTCACCCTCCGACACCTGGTCGTCCGTCACCTTTCCGGCGCCCGGCAGCATCCCGAGGACTTTTGCAAAACCGCCCATTTTCCGAACCTGCCCCATCTGCTCGAGAAAATCTTCGAGCGTGAACTCATTTTTACGCATCTTGCGCTCAAGCTCGGCCGCCTTCTCGTCTTCATAATCTTCCTGCAACTGCTCGATCAGGGTTTCCATATCGCCCATGCCCAGGATACGCGAAGCCATACGATCCGGATGGAACGGTTCAAGCGCGTCAAGCTTTTCCCCGACGCCGATGAATTTGATCGGCTTTCCGGTGACGGATTTCGTGGAGAGCGCTGCGC
>WRFF01000167.1 GCA_009778945.1 Clostridiales bacterium
AAACGAACCTCCTGTCTCGCGGGGGACAAGAGGTTCGTTGTTCGTCTGTCTTTGCGAGATTATCGCAATGCTGTATTGTCTCGACGGTTTTTACACGGCGTCCTCGGGAATGGGTTCGTCGATGGCGTCATGCTGCTCTTCGTCTTCCGAGCCGTCGCCCGCGCCCTTCTGCTTCGGCAGAACCAGGTTGAGGATGATCGCGGCGATCGTGCCGATGCAGATGGAGGAGGAGAACAGATAGCCCCAGAACATCGGCATCATGCCGAGTATATCCGTCGTAAACATCGAGATGAGAAGCGTCAAGGCGATCGGAATGCCGATGACCAGAACATTGCGCTCATTGATCTTGTACCGGTTCACCGACTGCAGCCCGCTCATGATGATGGAAGTGCAAAGCGCCAACAAAACGCCCCACATGACGATCCCGGGCAGGGACGCGATCACGTACATCACTTTCGGTATGAAGGAGAGGACGATGATGATGACGGCCGCGCCGATGGCGGACCAGCGGCTGTAGACCTTGGTGATAGAGATGACGCCGCAGTTGGTCGCGTAGCTCGTTACCGGCTGCGTACCGATGAAGGCTCCGATCAGGCAGCCCAGGCCTTCCCCGATGATGCCTCTGTCGATCTCTTTCTTCGTGATCGGGACCTTCGCGGTGTGGGAAATGGCAAACCAGTTGCCGACCGTTTCAACCATTACAATGATATAGAGTACCACGAACACCAGGCTCGGCTGCAGTTGGAACTGCGGGAAGCCATAATGCCCGATCGGGGGAAGCGCAAACCAAGGAGCGGTCGCAACCGAGGAGAAATCCGTCTGGCCCATAAGCGCCGCGATGACGGTCGTGATCACGATCGACATCAGGACGCCGGCCCTCGCGCAGAAGCTCGCGATCTTCAGCCTTGTATTGCCAAGCGCCTTAAACGCGAAGATCAGGCAGAATACGATGGCCGCCAGCAGGAAATAGGTTGCCACATGCGGGGCCGCTTTCGCGGTCGAAACCAGATTGGTCGCGGCGGTGTACATGACATTGATGCCGATGACGATAATGACCACGCTCGCGACGATCGGCGGGATGACCTTCATGACATAGCTGAAAAGTTTAAAGACCCCAAGCAGTATGAGGATGACCGCGCCGAGGATGAGGCTGCCGAACGCCGTGGCCAAATTATATTGCAGGCCGATTGTGGCAAACGCCGCCAATATGGTGAAAGAGGTGCACTGTACCACGGGGTATTTCATGAAAAAGCCGGCCTGAAGGAAGGTGGCGATGCCCATTGACAAAAAGCCCAGCGTAATCAGGATGGCTGTGTCCACGATATCCAGTTGCATGATACTGGCGATAATGATGATGCCCAAAAATAAATTCAGCGCAATGACAGATTGCACTCCATAAAACAGCGATTTCCCAAAACTCAGTTTTTCATGGATTCCAATTTCATTTGGGCCGAGTTGAAACTCACTATTCGTATTACTCATAATAACTTTCCTCCTTTTCCTATTTCGTTGAACCTGATGCTTTCACAAAGCTCCTGCGCAAGCGAGCTATCCGTTTGCGCAGGAACCGTTTCTCAAAACATTCGGCTGCTCAGATTACTTCAGCGGAACGACCGGCATCATCAGAACGGACTGATGATCCTCATCCCGATAGACCTTGTGCAGCGTCGTCGTCGACGGACAGACATGCCACATGATGTCATAGGTCTCGAATTCGATCGGGATATCGATGCAACTGATCTCAAGCTGGATCCTGTCGCCGGCCTTGAACATATGGGACATCGGCCGCATCTGGATCTCGTACTCGTAGATCTCGCCCGGTTTCGGCGGATCGAATTTCGTATAGTCATGCTCGATTTCCCACGGCACATCGCGGTCGTAAGCGCGCTTCCGGAGCGACGCCTTCAGCCAGCCCTGCGCAAGCGGATAGATATCTTCGGAGCCGTAAGTGCGGACATTCACGCGCCAGCAGGTCTCCTTCTGGTCGATCGCCGCCCAGAACTTGACGCGAGGCGCTCCGGTGCACTGCAGCGGATCCGCAAGCGGCCCGGAGACGTAGCGGATAAAAGCGCGGTTTTCGGTGACGAAAAGCGGCGCCTGCACGAAACTGTCCGGTTCATCGTTGAACAGTTCGGGCTCCGGCGACAGCGCCTGAAGGCTGTGCAGGTAGAATGGCTCGTATTTCATTGTCTCGACCGGGAATTTCTTCGACGTGCGCCATTTCTCGAGGCCCGTCACGCTGTACTTCACCGGATCCTCTTTCATGATGCCGTTATCAATCCCTTTCATCCAATAGTCATACCAGCGCAGGAGCTCGTCATGGTCGCCTCTCCAGGGCCGTGTACCCATATCGGTGTAGAAGCGAAGCTTTTTGGGGGTCTTCGCCGGCAGCCGGTTCCAGACATTGATCTGCGGTTCGGAGAAGAAGCTGAAGAACGGCCCGCCGATATAAGTCGGGACTTTGATCTTGTCGATGCGTTCAATGACGGAACGTTCCCTGTAATACGGCCCGTCCAGCGGGTTCAGCATAAAGTCGAAAAGCACGGGGTTTTTCTGGGGATACTTGAGCAGATGGAACAGATAGGGGTACTGACGCAGATCCGGGTCGGCCATCGCTTTCTCCACGATCTTTTGCAGCTCTTTGGGCTTGTCTTTGTAAGCGACTTGCATCGCGGAGCGTACCCGGTCTGTGATCGCATAACCGCAGCGCGCCGGATAGGTGCCCGTATAGAGGCCGTACAGGAAGATATTCAGGACGCCGCCTTCATATTGTCCGTGTTTGTACAGGTCATCGCCGTAAATTTCCCACGGCGCGATGCATTTCAGATGCGGGGGCTGCGCCGCCGCGAGTTGAAGCTGGGCGTTCGCGAAATAGCAGATACCCGCGCCGCCGACGCCGCCGTCGCACCAGGGCTGCTTGGCCAGCCATTCGCAAATGTCGTAACCGTCTTCGCCGCACTCGCTTTTGTTCATCATGCCGTCGTGATAGCCTTCGCTGTCACCGAGGCCTCTGAAATCCGCGATTGCATACGCATAGCCGCGTTTCGCATAATAATACGGATACCCCGATTCGACGGAAGCTTCAAAGATCGACCGCCCGAAAGGCTGCGGCGGCGACTCAAAGACCTGCGCGTCCTTTCCGTAAGGGGACTGCGCCAAAAGCGCCGGGAATTTGCCCTTCGCATCCGGCCGATAAATATCCACCGCCAATTTGACGCCGTCGCGCGCGGGCACCATTACGGTTTCCTTTATCACATTGTACTTGGGTTCTGAAGCGTTTGCCATTTTCCACTCCTTTCATGAAACGCATGAAAGATCTTTGAAAATCTTTTATGCTCAACTGTAAACACTACATACGGAAACCGCATGTACTTTACTGGTTAAAAAATATCACAGGCAAAACCGTATTACAAATACAAGTATTCGATGGGGTGATAACTATTTGTAATATGGTTTACATAATGTAATTCCAAATGCGTCAGCGAACCCCGCATGAAGCGGCGGTTTTTATGAAAAAATCAGCGCTTCCTTAGATAATAATCGGGAAATCAGCGAGATGGCGCCTGAGTTCGTCCAAAAAAAGCGCAACAAGCGGATTGGCGGCCGTTTTGTTCCACGCGATTCCCACGTCATGAAAGGCGTCGGGTTCTTCAAGCTGTATCAAATTGATATCGTGAAAATTATATACTTCCAGAAACAGTTTTGTCAGCAGCGCGATCCCCATCCCGACGCGCGCCATCATGATCGTAGAGATGCGGTCGTTTGACGTTGCGTTCAAAAGCGGCGTCATACCGTGCGTCAT